>WJJB01000251.1 GCA_014729935.1 Candidatus Bathyarchaeota archaeon
ATCTCAAGTTCCTTGAGAACGAGCTTCGATTCATACTCCGTGAGAACGTTTCGCTGCTCGTTGATGCAAGATTGGAAGATGTCCTTGATGGCGTGGTTATCTTGGTTGCTCATCTGCATGCATCCTTGAAAATTTACTCGTTCCTTGCAGTACATAACACTCGTTTGTTCTTATTGTTATTGGAGAATTCGCACGGGAAGGGACTGGACACTTTTATAAGCAATAATGAAGCATAATAATTTAGGGATGTGTGCTACTGCCGTCCATGGTATCTAGGATGTGTGAAGAAATGGTTGATACAGGTGATATCCCCGACTCTTTGCGCGTGTGCCCATACTGCAAGAAAGAAATACAAACACGCCCTTATTGGAGCCATGTTGCTAAAGAACATCCAGAGGAATACGAGAACTCGAAAACAACATGGTACCCGCTGTTCAAGGATTATATCTTGGCAGGCATGGACATTAATACCATCCTCACCGTCATGCCCGAGTTATTCAATGCCACGAGGGAAGAGATAGAATCATTCCTCATCAGGGAATCATTCAAGGAAAAGGTGAGTGATGGTACCGTGGATACCGACGCCAAGAAAGAAATCGGCAAACAATTCGATAAATCAATCGATGAAGTGGATTCTCTTCTTCAATGAAAACATGGGGTACTTTTTCCCGTGAAAAATATGGGGAAAAAAGAAAGGCAACTGCCTTGGTAGGTTCTAATAATAATCCTCGTTCATGAACGTCTCGTCTTCCAGCAATCCCATTTGCTTGAGGTAATCTTTCATTTGCTCCTGGGCTTTGACGATCATTTCATTCTCGTTCAACTTGAGGGTTTCTATGAGTTTATCGGCGCCATCTACAAGCGTCTTGACTGCCTTGGCTGATAGTTCCTTCACTTTTTCCATTACTTGGGTTTGTCCACCAGCATTCTCGTTCTCGTTCGACATGCCAAGTAAATTCAAGGTGAAGTCTGTTACCTTGTCAAGCATGGATTGGAAAACATTCTTCTCCGCACCGGCGAGATTCTCGCGACTTCTAGTGTTTTGATTCATTTCACATTCACCTGCCATCTGAAATGGCAACAAAAACAATAAGAATCGGTACATTTTAACTTGTTGCCGAGAATCATCATTGATGCATGAAATGGTCCCGGAACCTGCAAGAGAATCAAAGGAAAGGTGCAAGGATACGTGGGTAGGATGGGTCCCGACGGGGATAACATGAGCACGATTCGCGAGTTTCAAGAATTGTACAGGAACATGCTTGATCGATTGGGATCTGCCATCAGGAAGGATGAAGATGCCACGTGTCCCCCCCTTGATATTATTCTCACCCCCAGGAGCATTGCTCATCTTTTCTTGTTGAAGGTGATATTCCTGTATTTCAGCGCTGGAAGGATTCTTGAAATCAGGGAGCATGGCATGAGATTGGCAGTTGATGGGCCTTCCCTTATTCACCACCTGTTGAATCATGTCAATGATGGTCCCGGTGATTTCCTGGAGATTTTCCAATCAATCGTGAAATTGCCCAGTTCTCCAGATGGGAACCTAATTTTAGACGGCAAGCAAATCTCTTCGAAAGTGGTTATCCCCGGGTTTCCAGCAACATTTTTCCTGGAATGCAGGATCTACATCACCGATGAATCCTTCTCTTGGAGGGAATTGCTAGCAGGGTTGGATGATTTTAAGTGGTGCTTGTCGTCCGATGATCATGGAAACCAAAAAAATTCCCTCACTATACGAATGCTTGATCACATGCATGCGATCTACATGGAGCACGGTGGGAAAATTCGTTCTAGCCGGGGCACCGTGGTTGCTTCTCGGAAGAAAGTGAAGGGATCCTATGCCACGCCATCATTCATGGCAACCTACTTGGCACGGGAAGCATTAAACCATGCAATTGCCGTCCTGGAAAGGGATGGAGATCAAATGCTCATTCTTGATCCCGCGTGCGGGTCAGGAGCACTCCTGCATGCCGCGTGGGATGTCGTGTTCGATAAGATGCTAACAATGGGATCAATCACGAATCTCCAAGATGCATGGAAGATCAAGTGCAAGATAGCCGGTGGAATGGTACGGGGTATCGATGAAAGCTGGATCGCAGTTGCCTTCGCCCGGGTGAGGGCTTGGTTATGGATACTTTCTGGCATGGATCCCGAAGGTGGTGATGAGTTTCTCACTTGCTCCCTTCCCTCCCTTACCAATATCATCACTCGTGGAAATGTCCTCTTGGAAATCCCCCAAGATGAAGGTAATGCATGTGGCACACAAGATTCTCCCTCGATCATCATCGCCAACCCACCATGGAGTTCTAAATTGCAGGTCAAGGGGGGTATGGATCCATCGAACATAACCAATATCCTCTCGAAACTGGTGGACGCCCCCGTGAATTGCAATAACGTGAACATTGCATCACTTTTCGTTGCATGGGCGAATTCACAACACCCACGTATCAATCACATTTTACTTCCAAAGCAATTCATCAAGAATTCGGAATACACGCAATTTCGGAAGTTAATAAAAAATGGGATAGCGCAAATCACCGATTGGGGAAAGTTTCCTGGCGTGATTTCCGAGTGCGTGAGTATCCTGTGGAATAGTGAAACCAACCACGATGGCTCCACAGGAAGAGCCATTAAGGCCCTGTACTACACGAAGAAAGCCGGGATCATCGAGCATCCAGATGGATTCAACGCGAGCTGCATTGATGGAAGGTTCGATTACATCATCAACCCGGCGATCACAGATGAAAGATTCGCATTGTTACAATTGATCCACGAAAATGGATCGCCCTTGATGGAACTCCCCTTGAATGAAAAGCCCGATATCGAGCGAGGAATCGAACTTGGTATCTCGACAACTATCATCCAATGTCCGACCGCAGGATGCAATCTCCTTTTCAAGGGTTCGCGGAAATACTATAGCTCGGTGGGGGTGGTGTCTTGCCCACACTGTGGTGTGGCGGTGAGTGGGAATGCCTGCTTTCCATTGACGATGGATCATAAGAACAAGATCCACAATGCTCGTGTTATAGCTGGCAGGCACGTGCAGGAATGGCGCGTGGATGGAGAGATGTTCATGCCTTCGTGCCTTCCGGGGATCTCCGAGTTGGAAGCAAAAGAATCGGTCTTCAAGGGAAAAAGCCCGTGGTGCAGGATCCTGGTGAAACGCATCAAGGACACCTTGTGCGGGGCACTCGCGGGATCATCTGGAATCCAACGAGCCTTGAACACGGTGTACATCTTGGATTTTCCCGATCCATTTACCGCAGGAAGTGTATTATTCCAATTAAACTCCCCTGTGCTACGTTTTTACTACGAGATGCTTTACGTGGCTGGAATGAACCTGTCACAACAAGTCACGAAAGAGTGGCTTGCCAAGAAACTACCTTTTGTCAATGCAGGGAAAGAATTAGGAGCAATCGGGATCATCCTGCACTTCCTCTCATCGCAGGCAAGCGGTGAAGCATCGATGGCACCAGGTACCGTCATTCCCGTTCAGGATATCATCGAGAGGTTCCTTCTTGCCGGGGAAGCCATGCTCCTCTCCACTCAATTCTCCCTCCCGTTTCCGGCGATCAAGAAATTATCCCATGAATTGCTTACCGCAAGCGAGAATATCATGAAAGGAGATGCAAGCCAATGCATGAAACAGGTGAATGCCCTTTCTGAAGCCATCCATGAAGATAGGAGAATTCAAGCAGAGATGGATAACATTTGGGCTCATCCAATGGTGAAAGTAATTCATGCGTGGAAAAATAGTAAGTGAATGGGTTTTCGAAAAGAAAAAGCAAGGAAAAAATGCTCCATGCTAGAACCCGAGAATCTTGCTCAAGTAATCCATCCGTTCTCCACGCAAGGACGCGAGGTATTTTACCGCATCCTCCGCAGAAACCAAGTCATGGATCACCTTGCCAACAGCAGCGGAAGTGGCATACGGATCATCATAACCTGGATACAACATGTTCCGTCCAACCATGGCACCCCTGATGTTTCCCCCGCTACCAATCCCCTTCTCGAAGTTCTCGATGATGCCAGTTGGATTGCCGGTACTCGCACCCCCGAGCATCAGGATTGGGCAACTGGTGCTCCTGGCAACCATCTCGTAGTTATCCACGTAGGGAACTTTCAACCAGATGTTCTTACTTGATCCTCCAAGGGCGGTGGCAACACCAATCGTCTTGATGATTTCCGTGTGATCCATCTTCACTTGGTATCTTCCATCCCTAATTTCCACTGGGAGTGGTTCGATGAATCCAGGCACATCAAGCTCGTTGCATTTCCGAATCATGTTGGCGCATCTCTCCACGGTATACTGGCTGTAACGAGATTGCGGGGAGTCCAAGTCCAACCTGAACATCATTTTTGCACCATCAAGTCCCAGGTGCTTGATATCTTCAATCCTGTAGGCTGTAATCCTGTCATCCATCTCGTAGGTAGATCCACTCAATCCACCACGGTTCGTGCAGCCAATGATAACCTTTCCATCAATGATCCCCTTCTTCTCCTTTTTTTGCATGAGATGATTGATGATGAATAGATCATCGATTATATCGGGCGTGGCCATGATCCCATCCACGTATGAAGACATCAGGGAACGCACGATTCGTCCCAAGTATTGTTGCCTGTCCCCCATCAAGTATGGATCGTCACCCACGCGCGTGACATTCCTGCCGGGATGATCAGCAGCGATGATGACAAGTTTTCCATCTTCAGTTATGGATGGTCGCCTTGCACGATTCCTGGCACCTTCAGTGATCAATTCGGGTTGATTCATGCGTATATCGGTGATATTGAAAAAGAACCTCTCGGGAAGGAACTTCCTGGTCTTGAACCTGTAGCCACCGATTGCATAATTCACCGGTATTTGAGCACAGGCTTCCTGAAACATGGATTTCGCGATGTTGATTACGCTTTCACTAATCTGGCGACCTCGGGGTAGCAATTCAAAACCGATCATGCCATCAAAGTTAATCTCGTTTAATACCTTCGCGAATTCGGATAGAGTTTCGGGAGTGACTGAGCCATTCGGGTGATCCATGGACACGTGCATGTCTCCATAATCATCGTGGCTTGGATCTGAAACCGAGTTTGCGATGTGAACCGCGTTCAAGTACGGGGCTAGTTGCCTGAGAACCTCTGGCGTTTCATGCTCGAACCCGTTCCTCAGGAGGAACATGTGGGATAGATCATACAGTAGACCGAAGTGATCATGGCCATAATCCAATTTCAACTCCTCCCCTATCAACACGGCTTCACTAGTGGGTCCCACAAGCTGTCCCTTGTTCTGTGGCTTGCTTCCTTCTTGGAGCCTGTCGAACATGACCAGGGATACCTTCATCCCGTTTGCCTTTTTCTTGGTATACCTGCATATTTCATTGAGGGACCTGACAAGTTGCCTTGTTGCTTGCCGCCTTGCCGCCAACCCGTTAGAGGTGCCTGGATCATCACCGCTTAATAATTCAAAGTGCTGTGCCCCCATTTCGGCAGCCATATCAACATATTCCAAGATGCGGGCAACTGCATTCTGTCGTTCCAGCTCATCGATTGAAGCGATGTCTGTCGGGGCGATCAGGTTGTCCTCGTTGATCAACTGTATGACTTGCGCGCAGAAGGTGACATACATTTTCGCATCCTTGAGCATTTTCGTGACTTTCTTCCTGATGCTGGGATTCTTAATGAGGGTGATCTCGATGCCGTTGAAATACGGGTCTTCTATCACCTTCTTGATGCTATCGATCATGTATGACTCGGGTGCTTCACCCAATTGTGTGCTTCTTCCGAGCCGGGGCCCGGGATATGCCATGAAATGCACCAAACTCTTGATATTCTTTTCTAGTGCCATGTCGTTCACCTGTCATGTGAATTATTCATGATAATCTTCAAGCACGGGGTGCGTTAGGCGCCCTCGACTGCTTCCTTCACCCGTGCCAGTCCTTCCGTGATTTGTTCACGTGAAATGCAATATGATAATCTGACGAAATGTTCTCTTTCCTGGGGCGGTTTCGAGCCAAAATATGTTCGCGAAAGAACCGCCACGTCGCATTTTTCCAATATGTAGTCTTGAAATTCAAGAGAGGTCTTAAATCCCAATTTCTCGCATGCCTCCGATACGTTTGCAAAGATGTAAAAGGCACCACGGGGTTTCACTGCAGATATCCCCTCGATCTCGTTCAACAGGCGATGGGTGATATCTCTCCTTGCTTGGAATTCGCGTACCATCGCTTCCGAGCTATCCTTTGGCTCCTTCATTGCCACGACTCCCGCATCCTGCACGAACGTCGCCGTGCAACTAACCGTGTTGGTTGCCCAGCGGGAGAAATGGCTGGCAATCTCGGGATTCGTGAGGGCATAGCCTAACCGCCACCCAGTCATGGCAAAATACTTGGAGTATCCATCGAGAATAATGGTTCGTTCCTGCATGTTGGGAAGCTGGGCGATGGATTTGAATTCCAACCCATCGAAAATGATATCAGAATAGATCTCGTCTGCCAGCACCCACAGGTCATGTTCCAAGGCCATTTCAGCAATTGCCACGATGTTCTCATCACTTAACACGCTTCCCGTCGGGTTTTGCGGCGTGTTAATGATAAGCATCGAGGTTTTATCGGTGATCAAGTTCCGTAAATCATCCGTGTTGTAGTTAAAACTATCCTTTTCCTGGCACCACGCTGGTACCGGGTTCCCACCTAAAGTCCTGATGAGGCTCTCGTAAATGGGGTAGCCAGGGTTTGGATATATCACCTCATCACCCCGGTTCATGCAGGTGGCAAGGGAAAGGAAGATGATGAACTTTGCGCTGGGAAGAACGGTAACGTTTTCCGGAGTAAAGGTCATGTGTCTCGATTCAGAGGCAAACGTTGCAATCGCCTCCCGCAATGGCATGATTCCTGCTGATGGAGTGTAATGGGTTCGATTGCTATTGATGGACTCGATTGCAGCCTGCTTGATGTGTTCTGGCGTGTCGAAATCTGGTTCTCCGATAGCAAAGGAAATCACATTCTCCCTGCGTTCATCGGGAAACCGAGATATGCGCTCGAGCACCTCGAACGCCGTTTCGGTGCCTAGAAGTTGCATTCTATTGGAAATTTGCATGGGGGATTCACTTTCCAACTTCCGAAGATGCTGTATCCTGTCATGGTGATAAAAACACTCACTGATTAAAAACCTGATAGTAAAAATCACGCAGGCGGGCACGAGTAATCTACTTAACGGACACAATAGCACCACGCTCGAAGATCAAGACCGCATCCCGCCCGACATCCCGCCAATAATGCCCCTGACAAAAGTATATTTATCGCGATGGCTTGATTGCATGTACGACGCGGGTGAAATACATGTTATGTCCACACGGCTACTTGAATGCTTCCCAATGTCCCCAATGCAGTAATTTCATGAATGTTACTCCCCTGCAGCACCCCAGTGAGAATAAATTTGTCGAATTCATCATTGAACGAGAGCAGGAAGGGGATGAACCAGAAAAGAAGGAAAAGCACAAGGTAGGAAGGCTCTTGAACACGGACACGTTGAAACCAACCCGTTTGCAACCACATCCACGACTCCACATCACGGGTCCATCACCATCCACTCATCTCCATGATCGCTTGAAGCAACTTGCAGGTAAGGACCCTTTGGGTAAAAAGGAAATCGTTCCCGATGAAGTTGAAGCGAGAATCCGCCAACTTCGGAAAAGCAAGTTCAATCCATTCGTTGACTGGGAATGACGGGAAAACCAGATTTCTCATCCATGGACTCGATCCTGTTAACTAATTCTCACTTTCTCGCGATTATCAAGCTCTCCCGCAGGTAGGGATTTCCCTTGAGGTATTTTTGCTGCTGGCTGCTGGTTGATAATGGCCTGGCGATCCTGATTTCTATATTCCTGTAACCGAGATCCTTGAGCATTCTGGACAGGAATAAATCTGTCGCAATTGGAACGTTGGCGTAGGCGGAATTCCCAACAACACACACGATTTCTCCATCTTGGTGTAAAAGACGATCGATATTCTCGAACACGCCGTGCATGTCATTGAAATAACTGGTTACCATGTAACGTTTTTTTTCCTTTCCCCAGGTTGAATCCCACGGCACGATATCAAGTATATCGTCCAGCTCCGGAAGAATGGGTTTCACATCGTCGGAATAACGCTTGTTCAAGTGGGACGAGAGACTCTTCTTTCTCAGCTTCTTCAGCTGGGGGTACTCGGTGATGTAATCCAGCATCCATAATTCTATCTTGTAGACTTCAGTGTAATCGAAGCAGTTGCAATACGGTGGTGAGAATATGACATGCTTCAAGCTTGACATGAATGAATCCACGATGGACTCGATCGATGCACCTCCAGGTTCGCTAAATGCGTGATCGAACGGGATGCGAGAATCACCATGAACGATGAGATGGTTCACGTGTTCCTGGTTCTTCCCCTCACGATGTGAGATATCGGTTATCATCTTCGAATACTGCTGTTTCAGTGTCGGCAAGAGCTCCAAGGGTTCCCGATTCTTGGGATATTTGAGCCCATTACCATCTTTCTTGGCATAACTTATCCGTTGTGCGATGCAACCTAGGCCGATGAGCAGGAATCGTCTCGTGGTTTCATCTTGCTCCCCGAGAATGGCTTGCTTCACCCGGAGCAATTCATCGAGTTGTTCCCTGAACAATTTCTCCGTGATGCTCAGTTTTGGTACAGGGATCTCGATTGCCTGGGTCTTTCCCACAGCTTTCATCACGCGGTCCACCGCTGATTCAAGTCGCCTGGTGCTTGGATAGGTTGCCATCTTCGCCCGGCTCAAGGTAACCAAAAATGGATTGACTTCAAAGCCAGCACCATTAATCCCCGCCTGCCTTGCTCCTACCAGTGAACTTCCCGATCCCATGAATGGGTCCAAGAGCCAATCACCAGGC
>WJJB01000252.1 GCA_014729935.1 Candidatus Bathyarchaeota archaeon
ATCATGGATCGCTTCAAGGAGATCATCACGAATAAGACAAAGATCCTTCCCTATGAATTCGCCGACGAGCTTGGAATTGCGGACAAGATCGAGGAATTCTACGAATTCCTGAACCAGAAGGACAAGGATGGTATCATTGCGCTAAAGAAGGACGAAGTCAGGATAAATAAGACGAAATTGATGGGTGGGTTGATGCTAGGTGATAACTCCATGCTCGAAAGGGCACTTGACAGGTTCCGTGCATGGCTCGAGACGGTTCTCAAGTAAATTTCTTCCCAGGCAACATCGATTTTCATTTTTAATTCCTATGGTCATGCCAAGTCGAAAGGATTTTATCACGCTATCGTTGTGTTTTATTTGATTAGATGCCCCGATCGCCACATATCATCACTTGCATCAAGCAGGTTCCCGGGTCCACCGAGGTCGAGATCGATGACAATGGTTCACTCATTCGAAATGCCGTTGCAGCCAAGATGAATCCGTTCGATCTATTTGCCATAGAGACATCGCTTCGGTTGAAAGAGCAAAACGGTGCAACTGTGACCGCAATAACAATGGGTCCACCTCGCGCGGAATTGATCCTCAGGGAAGCATTCATGATGGGCGTGGACGAGGGCGTGCTACTCACGGACCGGAGATTTGCCGGTTCTGATGTGCTAGCAACCGCGTGGACGATTTCCCAAGGAATCTTGTCCCTTGCCCCTTATGACCTTGTTATTTGCGGTAGGCAAACCACCGATGGCGATACCGCGCAAGTTGGGGCTGAAATGGCGGAGTTTCTTGGCATCCCCCACGTGACTAATGTGCGTGCCATCCTTTCAAGTAGTGATGAGAGCATCACCGTCGAGGTAGATCTTCCCGGCGCGATTCAAGTTGCTTGCCTCCATTTCCCGTGCTTGATCACCGTGGAGAAAGATATATTCCAACCCCGGTTACCCTCCTTCAGGAGGAAGCTTGCTACGAGGGATAAGCAAGTAAAGGTGCTGTGTTTGGACGACCTGCCAGATACTGATGAAAAGCATTATGGACTGCTTGGATCACCCACCAAGGTGCAACGGGTATATCCACCAAGAAGGGATGTTACCAAGGAAATCGTACATGGTGATCCACAAACGCTAGCAGAAAGGCTGTTCCACGAGCTTGAAGGGAGGAAGTTCTTGCAATGAGCCGCATCATCATCCATCAAGAACACGTGGATAATTTCCAAGATATACTCCAAGTTTGTCCATTTAATGCCTTGGAGCGTAAAGGAGATGAAATTCGGGTTAATGCGGCATGCAAGCTATGCAAGGTGTGCACCAAGAAATTCCCCGACGTGTTCGAGCTGGTTCTTGTCGAAGGCCCAACTGTTGATAAAAAGGCATGGAGGGGTGTTGTAGTCTGGGTGGAGCATGATGGTAAGGTGGTGCATCCAGTCACGTATGAATTGCTGGGAAAGGCTCGGGATCTTGCTGCAGTGATAGATCACCCGGTCTACTGCCTACTTGTAGGTTGTAACGTTGGAAACATGCCTGATTCGTTATTCAAGAAAGGTGCAGATGAAGTCTTCGTTTATGATGATCATGCATTCAAGGATTTCAGGATAGAGCCGTATGCTGCTGCGTTCGAGCATTTCATAAATGAAATTCATCCATCAACAATCTTAGTAGGAGGCACCACCATTGGTAGGAGCTTGGCTCCCAGGGTCGCCGCCCGGTTCAGGACCGGCTTGACTGCTGATTGCACGAAGCTGGAAATGCAGCCAAGTACCGATCTTGACCAGATACGCCCTGCTTTTGGGGGGAATATCATGGCACATATCAGGACACCCAACCATCGACCACAGTTTGCAACAGTACGGTATAAGATTTTCAACGAACGGGAAGCATGCGACCCCCCAAATCATCCGAAAATACACTGCCATTCCATCGACAAGAATAAATTGAAATCTGCCATCAAGGTACTTGAAACGAGGGAAAAGCCCAAGGTAAAAAGTTTGGAAGAAGCGGATACCATCATTGTCGCAGGTAGGGGCGTGAAAAAAAAGGAGGACTTGGAAATGGTGGAAGATCTTGCGAAATTGCTTGATGCAGAGCTTGCCACGACCCGTCCTCTTATTGAAGCAGGTTGGGCAGATCCACTCGCGCAAATAGGCCTTTCGGGGAGAACCGTGAAACCTGAGCTTATCATCACTTGCGGCGTCTCGGGCTCCGTCCAATTTAGGGCTGGGATGAACGGTTCAGGATGCATCATCGCCATCAACACCGACGAGAATGCACCGATATTTGATATTGCGCATTTGGGTGTCGTGGGTGACCTGTACGAGATCATACCCTGCTTGATAGACATGATCAAGAACCATGTGAACGAGAAATGCTAAAAATATTCGAATCTTGATGAAATGGAGAAAAACGAATAATGAGATCGTTTAATAAAATCGAGGAAAATGACATTTCATTTTTCACGCAGGTATGTGGAGAGGGAAATGTCTTGATCGGTGATGAGATCAGTGAAGATTTTGGTCGGGACGAGATGACTCCCGAATCGATGCGAGTAATGCCGGAAGTCCTCGTGACAGTTGAT
Source organism: Candidatus Bathyarchaeota archaeon (assembly GCA_014729935.1). Classification (GTDB taxonomy): domain Archaea; phylum Asgardarchaeota; class Lokiarchaeia; order Sigyniarchaeales; family Sigyniarchaeaceae; genus WJJB01. The sequence goes on from WJJB01000252.1 coordinate 2,563, forward strand.
CAAGCCAATCAAGTCTCACGGCTATTGGAATACGCGACCCAAAAACGCATTCCGGTAACTCCAAGGGGGCAAGGTACCGGACTGGTCATGGGTTCGGTGGCAGTGCATGGTGGCTTGATGCTTGATTTATCCAAGATGGATGGAATTTTAGAGCTCGATAGGGAAAACTTGACCCTAACCGTTGAACCCGGGGCGCTCATCATGGATATTCGTGCATTTGCCGAAGCCCACGACCTTTTCTACCCACCCATGCCAGGAGAGCAGAGTGCCTCGATAGGTGGGAATATTTCTACCAATGCGGGTGGCATGAAAGCGGTGAAGTACGGGGTGACAAGGGATTACGTTCGTGGGCTTGAAGTAGTGCTTCCAACGGGAGAAATTCTGCAATTGGGAGGAAAGGTGGCTAAGAATAGCTCGGGATACAGCCTCAAGGACCTGATCATTGGTTCGGAGGGAACCTTGGCCATCGTCACCAAGGCAATTCTCCGGCTGGTACCAAATCCCGCTTGCACGGTGAGCCTGCTTGTACCTTATCCAGATGCACTTAGTGCAATCCGGGCTGTACCAATCCTCCTTCAAGGTAAAATCATGCCAGTTGCAGTGGAATTCATGGAAGGTGACGTGATCGTGGCAGCCGAGCGATACCTCGGGAAAAAATTCCCGGATCATTCTGCTGAAGCTTACCTGCTCTTGAGCTTGGATGGGAGGAGCAAGGATGACGTGGAAAGGGATTACGAGCATATCGCCACCACGTGTCTCCACACCGGTGCTATCGATGTTTTTATCTCCGACACCCAAGAACGGCAAGATGCAATCTGGTCTGCCAGGGGAGCATTCCTCGAAGGTATAAAAGCAATGACCACGGAAATGGACGAATGTGACGTTGTTGTACCAATCAGTAAGATAGTTGAATTTCTTGAAGAAAAGCAAGCACTCGAGCAGCAATCATCATTAAGGATTAGATCATTTGCCCATGCTGGCGATGGTAACCTACATGTTTACATCCTTAAGGACGATATTGATGATGCAACATGGGAGAAACAGTTGCATCTGGTCATGTCAGCCTTGTACCGGAAAGCTCGGGACTTAGGTGGAAAGGTATCGGGCGAGCACGGCATCGGTTTCATGAAGCGAGAGTTCCTCGAGCAATCCGCCGGCGCCAAGGCTGTTTCCTTGATGCGTGGCATCAAGCGAGTATTCGATCCCGAAGGTATCTTGAACCCGGGAAAGGTGTGCTGACAGCCGAGGGCTTTATCTGCGTTCCCTGCCAATGGTACTATCATCGAAACAAGCAAGGTGCTTGATGATGGTATATTATGATTTCATGTTATCTGAACGGGAGAACAAGATAAAGGAACAAGTGCGAAAATTCGTGAAAGAGAAGATCGACCCTGGATTATTGAAGAAGATGGACCGTGATGAGGTCCAGTTTCCAACAGAATTCCTCACGGCGGTTGCGGAAGAAAACCTTCTTGGACTGAGATTTCCAAAAAAATGGGGTGGTCAGGGAATGGGATGGACTGCTGAAATCGCTGCGTTGGAAGAAATAGGCCCATTGGGTCTAGCCTTGGGTTGCCAGTATTCCATGCCAAGCATCGTTGGAGAAGCATTTGACAAGTTCGGCACTGAAGAGCAAAAGGAGAAATACCTGAAGCCAACTCTCGAAGCTCGCCTTTTTTCCGCTGAGGCACTCACCGAACCACGGGGTGGATCAAATTTCTTTGGCGCAACCACCAAGGCAACCAAAGATGGGGATGATTACTTGCTCACGGGGCAGAAACGGTTCGTAATTGGTGCCGAAGGTGCGGATTACTTCCTCGTGTATGCTAGAACGGGTGATTCATCAACCAGCCCGAAGGACGCGATCACCCTTTTCGTTGTAGAGAAGGACATGGGTGTAGAAACGAAATACCTGTACAACCTGCTTGGGTGCAGGGGTGGTGGTGCGGGAAGATTGATATTTAACAAAGTGCGGGTTCCCAAGGAAAATATCATTGGTTCCGAGGGTGAAGGGGGCCGTATTTTTTACCAGATGATGATTCCAGAGCGCATGACCAGTGCTGCTGGGGTACTAGGGTTGGCAAGAGCTGCTCTTGATGTCGCGGGGATATATTCCGCAAAGCGCAAGCAGTTTGGTAAACATATCAGGGAGTGGCAAGGTGTTTCGTTCAAGATTGCAGAGAGCCAGATGCTACTTGATGCCTCACGAGCCATCACTTACATGGCTGCCAAAGCTATCGATTCTGGGCAATCTGGTGGAACATGTCGCCGCCTTGTTAGCGAGGCAAAGAGATTTGCAACCGAAAAGGGATGGGATATCGTGAATCATGCAATGCAAGTTTGCGGTGGTATTGGTTACACGCAAATATATCCCATTGAACGAATGTTGCGGGATATGCGACTTTCATTCATCTGGACAGGAACATCGGAAATCATGAATCTCATCATCCAACACGAGTATTACAAGGATCTTTTCGAGAAAATGAAATCCGAATCACTCAGGGACTCGGAGGCTGATGCCATGGATTCGGGCGAGTCCGATGAGAAGGTGTTTACAGCGGAGGATCAACGTCTCGATTAGGATACGAATTTCGTTGAAATGCACGATACAATAATTCACTGGGGAAATCCATGGAGGAAAAACCAAGTAGACTCGATGCACGCGAGAAGACCGTTACCATCAGCAATGGGTCGATCAAGGTCGAGGTAAAACTCGAGCCATTCTCTTATTCTATCATCGATGACTTGGATGGAAAGTTGGTGATTTCTGGCGCCCGAACTGCTTATGCGTTTTCCGTGATACGCGCGGGGAAGATGATCGAGAGCCAGGAAATTTACTCGGATCAATTTACTTGCAGGGGGCACGAGTCATGTGAATCACTTGTACCGTGGGAATCAGGAGCAATAACCAAGCGATTCCTGCTCGATCACCCTCGTTTAGGTTTCGAGGCATGGATTTCGTTTGATATTCCCGCACAGGGTTCCAGGATTATTATAAAAACCGGAATAATAAACAATCGAGAATACCCGGTGAACATTGATCACGTGTCTCCATTAATGTTATCTGATGACAATGCCAGCACGTTTTTCGATGGAAATTTCAACGATCTAATGGTATATTATAACGGATATCAATCTTGGTCCATGTGCAGGGTTTTCAGTCTTTCCGAAAAGCAATTTCATGCGCCATTCAAGATCGCCCAGTACCCCCATCATTACAACCGGAAACGGTTCTTCAAGTGGTTGAGAAGGCCACGGGGACACGTTTCATCGAACGGAGTAACGGTTATCACCAATCCCAAGACCTTGCAATCCATGACCATCGGGTTTGTCAATCATTCATCAAGCCATGGCGAATTACGCGTGAGAGCCAGCAGGAGCCGGCAAAGGGTAGAATTACTAGAGGCGAGAAGCTGGCAAGATGGACGGGTGTTGAAACCAGCTCAAGCGTCATCATCGATGGAGCTTTTTATCCAAGAAAAAAACAATTACCCCCGGTGCTTGGACGAGTACTCCGTCTACGTGAACAAATTCATGAAAGCCGAATTGTGGAAAAACGTTCCATTCGGTTATTGCACGTGGTATTATTATTACTCGAAAATCAACGAGAAGGAATTTCTCAAGAACCTGGAGATAGCGGTTGATGAAGATAAGAATCCCTTTTTCACCCTTGATTACTTCCAGCTGGATGATGGCTTCCAACCATCAAAGGGACAATGCGGCGATTGGCGAAGAACGGATGATGAGAAATTTCCCCGTGGCTTGAAACCCGTCGTGGACGCCATAACGTCCAAGGGACTCAATCCAGGATTGTGGATTGCTCCATTCAATGCAGCTCCCTTTTCAGACTTGGCAAAGGCACATCCAGATTGGCTCCTGCGTGATAGGAAAGGAAAACCGATAAAGGGCTGCTTCATATCAGGGAAATTCCAATATGCCTTGGATCCCACCCACCCGGGTGTGCTGGCTTTCTTGCACGATCTCGTGACATATCTGGTGCAGGAGATTGGATTCACCTACATCAAGATCGATTTCTTGTTCAGTGCGATCGTGGATGGCGGGGTATTTCATGATGATGAGGTTACTCGCATAGAAGCATACAGGAATGCCATGATGGAAATCAGGGAAGCAGCCGGGAAGGAAGTATTCATACTTGGTTGTGGTGCTCCCCTCTTGGAAAGTGTTGGTTGCGTGAACGGCATGAGGATATCCGCTGATACATTGGACAAGTGGACAATGCTTGATGGTATCCTCTCCCGGCTGGATATCGTGGTTCCTGGAATGAAATATGCACTTCTCAATACCATCACCCGTAGTTGGATGCACAAGAAGCTGTGGATCAATGATCCCGATTGCTTGATCGTTCGGGAGAAAGGTTCGAAGCTCACCTTGCATGAAATTCAAACCGAAATCACTCTCATGGGCTTGAGTGGTGGACAGATTTCCATATCAGAAGACTTGGAACGCTTGGATGCAGGAAGCATGAAGCGCGTGGCACTCCTACACCCCATATATCCTGAGCCAGCATTCTCGCCAGACATGTTCGTTGAGCAATACCCACGGCTTTTCATGGTCGGTGGTTCCTCACCAATCCATGGTCTTTGGAAAGTGGTAGCTTGCGTGAACTGGAATAAGAAGCCAGCAGATTACACGCTTCACCTTTCCGATATTAGTTGCGATCCAAACCATGAATATCACTGCATGGATTTCTGGAACCAAGCATACTTGGGACGCGTGATGGGAGGTGATAGCTTGGATCTTCCCGATATCGAGGGTCATGGGTGCCGGTTGCTCAGGATCACGAGGGTTGCTTTGAAGGAACAACCCTTGCTACTTGGAACTACCTTTCATGTCATTCAAGGTGCCTTGGAAGTCGATGAATTCACGTTCGATCCCGGTGAAGCCACTCTTACCATCCGCTTGAAGAAGAACGGGACGCACGAGGGTAAGGTCTTCTTTGAATTACCAGAGCGTTTTTTCATTGATGATATTATTGGAAATGATTTTAATGTCGAAAATATGGCATCCCAGGTGATTTCAATTGGGCTCCAATTCACCGATCAGGCACGAGTCGTCCTCAGGTTGGAACGAGCATGACGCCATGCTTTAGTGAAGTTTAAAGAACTCCAAGCCTTCTTTTCTGGTGATATACCACGTTCAAAATTGTGAGGAATCATTCATGAAATGTAGAGCCTGCATGGCATGTAAGGAATATATCATCATTAAAGATGGTTCATACAAGAACCAGAAAGCAATTCAACTATTCGAGCGGGAACACTCGGGACATTTTATCGGGACCGTTGATTATACCGAGGTAAAGGAAGGATATACCAGCAAAACGAACGAGTATATGGACCGAGCTTGATCATTCCAAAAAGAGGAAACAAAAGATAGTAGCAATCAATAAATACATGTTATTTTTATTTCGTTCAGGTGACCCATGATGGCTGATGAAAAGAAAAATAAGAACGGTTCACCAGCAAATACTCCGGAACCCGAAAATGGCAATGGAATAAAGGGCAATGAATCCAAAAAGGCGGCCAAGGAAAAGGAAACGATGGAGGAAAAAATCAAGTCCCTTAAATCCAAGCTCAACCAGAAGGAGAAGAAGATAAACGATCTTGAAGAGGACCTGAAGTGGAAGCAAGCTGATTTTGAAAATTACCGGAAATCCATCGAGAAGCGCATGAATAAGTAGAGATTACAGATGCAGGCGAAGATCTACAAGGATTTCCTGCCCTTCTTTGATGCGTTTTATAAAGCTATTGAAAATAACACTGCCCTGTTGGAAAAATACGGGGATCTGCCCCAGGAAGTGCAAAAATACCTCAAAGGCATCCAGGGATTGTACAAGAACATGAATGGCATCTTGGAATCTAAAGATTTGGCTCGAATGAACGTGGTTGGAAAGCCCTTTGATTATAACTATCATGATGTCATCATGAAGATCGAGGACGCTGATGTCGAGGAGGACACTGTAGTGCGCGAGGTTCAAAAGGGCTGGTTGCTTGATGGAAAGGTATTACGTCCTGCGGGAGTTGCCGTTGCAAAGAATCCGCCAAAAAAGGAAGAAGCATCCAAGGATGGGGAAGGGAATGATGGCAAAGAAAGCCAGGAAGATACAAGCGGAAACTCGGATGCTGGTGGGGAACAGGAAGAAAAGCAATGATATCTCCAGTTACCATCAAGTATGTGCCGTGCCTCGAAACTATATTCGTTTCGTGATGAATGATGAAAGCGCTCGTCTTGGATGAATATGGCTTGAAGTACAAGGTAAATGCCCCCACTCCGAAGATGGGTGCCGAGGATGTCCTAGTTCGTGTCGAGGCGGTTGGAATTTGTGGTACCGATATTGCGATTATCAAGCATACCCTAGAAGCACCTTTACCCATCATTCCAGGTCACGAGATTGCAGGAATCATTGAGAAGGTGGGTGCTGCCGTGCCTAGTGATATTGGCGCCTTGGTAGGAAAACGGGTGACCATGGAAATCAACACTAGGATTTGTGGGACCTGTTTTTACTGCAAGAGTGGTATGCCCACACAATGCATCAATAGAAAGGCTCTCGGCATAGATATTAACGGTGGCATGGCAGAATTCGTGACCATCCACCACTCTTTAATCCACCTGGTGCCCCCCAAGCTAACCCCGGAGGAAGCCACATTGATTGAACCCCTCGCGGCCGCCTTGCAAACCTTCGAGATGATGCCAATCCAAGATGGGGATCGTTCGGTGGTCCTGATAGGTGACGGGAAGCTGGCCTTGCTCATCTTAGGAGTATTGGTTGCATTTAAGAAGGGATTTGGTGAATCACCATTTCGCGGGGAAATAATGATGGTGGGCCACCATGAAAGCAAGCTGGAGATTGCAAGGATGCTGGGAGCAGATATGACATTGAATTCATCCGTCTTACCCGAGAGAAAGCTGCTCAAAAAGGTATTTGCATTCACGGGAGAGCAGGGAGCGGATGTTACCATCGAAGCTACAGGGAACCCGCGCGCCTTGAACCAAGCGATTCTCATTACCAGGGCACGGGGAAATATCGGCTTGAAATCCACCCACGGCGTTTCCGTTCCCTTCAATCTCACGCTCGCCGTCGTGAAGGAACTAACCTTGTACACCTCCAGATGTGGTCCATTTGAAAAGGCTATTAGGCTTATCCAAGAAATCCAAGAGCCCTTCCTGAAGCATCTCATTTCCGGGGTTTACCCACTCTCCAAGGGGAAGGAGGCATTCAAGGATCTCGAGTACAGGCGAGATGCGCTCAAGTACGTCCTGAAACCATGAACTGCATGGTCCTGCATGTCTATCCTTGCAGGCTAAATTGCCAGCCGCATAGTATCCCTTGTTCATCTTGGTGCTCGGAGCGAGTTTTTGGAGTGAATAAGCATTTCACCGTGAATGAAGGATCTATTTCCTTGGCAAAAGCATCGAAAAACGCAATACCTATATCGTAACAAACGCGATGCACCTGCTGGTCATTGCGACCAACTTTGCACATGCCCTCGTAAGTCTTGCAGCCATTCACGATGAAATCCAAGGTATTTGCATCGCTCGTATTGGTCTTGTAGGATAGGGTTTTGTTGAATAACGACTTACCAGCAATGATATCCAAGATTTCAAGGGAGCTCTTTCCCTCTAACAAGCCGAGGTTCTCGTAAAACCGCCTGAGCCGCCTTGCCTCGATCTTCCCGTAGATTTTCCATACTTTATCATCGATTTCCAACGCCTTGTCAAAACCGAATTCCTCTTCAATCTTCAAGAACCACAATCCATCTAATGTCTGTCCAAGCTTGGCATACACGTCCTCCAAGCTAGTGTCCTGAGTCTTCTTTGAGTTCATGCTCCAATCACTTGTTTCAGTAACTCTTCGCGCAATACACCGTTACGGGATCAGGGCGACCACAGCTGATGCATCGTTCGAAGCTAATGCTTTCTTCATCAACACGCTTTCCCCGGATAAATGCACCGGTTCCTTTCTCTATGTTTTCTGCGCAATCGTAGCCTCTCATGTCGATGGAACATATGCCAATGCATGCAATATGTCCCGATTCGATGACTTCCCGAGCCTCGCCGATGGTTTCCACCATGACTATCAAGTCATCAAATTTGCGGAGGTGCTTATCCCTCAGCTTTGCGGTGTATCCATTCGCGATTTCCTTGATTTTCTCGACCGCATCATCAATCTTGATGAAATGTTTATCCCGGGGATTCCTGGTAACGATGACCACTTGTTCCTTCTTAATATCACGTGGTCCGATTTCCACTCGTATCGGGACGCCCCGCATCTCCCATTCATTGAATTTCTCGCCCGGGGTAATGTACTCCCTGTCATCAAGTTTGACGGAAAAGTCCGTTTCTTCCTTGAGCACCTTTTCCATCTCTTGACACTTTCCATTCACCATTTGCTCCTTTCCCTTGAAGTATATGGGCACTATCACCACTTGTACGGGTGCAAGGTCAAATGGAAGCACCAACCCTTGGTCATCTCCCAAGATGGCGATCATGGCGCCATATATCCTACTTATAGCGGGTCCATAACAGGTTATGTAACCGTACTCGGATACGCCTTCGCTGTTGATGAATTTCACGTCAAATGGTTTCGAGAAATTGTCACCAAGGAGATGCGTGGAGGGTAACTGGATGACCTTGCCAGAATCGAGAAGTGCATCTGCGGCGTAGGTATGAACCGCTCCTGCAAACTTGTCCCACTCGGGTCGTTGAAAGAAGATGATGGGGATGCAAAACTCGTCTTGGAGCATCTTGTAGGTGGTTTCCATGTCTTCCCTTACTTGTGCCTTGGCATCATCAAGGGTTGCAAAAACGTCGTGAGCTTCGATCCAGTGGAATTCCCGTGCCCTGAAGAAGGGACGGGTCATGCTTCCCTCGTATCGAAACACCTGGCATGACTGGTAGCGCTTGAAGGGGAGATCCTGGTACGACCTAATCCACATGGAATACATGTAATACAGTGCAGTCTCGCTCGTTGGTCTCAGAGCAAGTCTTTCTTCCAATTTCTTCCCTTCCCCTCCTGCTTCTGTAACCCAAAATACCTCGGGGGCGAATCCTTCAACATGATCGGCTTCCATGAAGAAATTTCTTTCTGGGATGACCGTGGGCATGACCAATGGCATGTGACCGTTTTTCTCGAGCTCAGACTCGTACTTGGCATACATTTTCTTGATGGATATGGTTGCCCATGCCCTGTACACGATGAAACCTTTCACGTTATACCTGATATCCGCTAATTCAGCCTTCGTGATTAATTCTGTATACCACGCGCTGAAATCTTCATCTTTCTTTACGGTGATGCCCTTCTGGGGTTTTCCAGCTTGTCCATCCTTCGCGCTCATGTGACTTCACGGAAAACTAATGTGTCAATGTATTTGATGGTATTTCCACGGTGTTATTCCTGTTCACGGCCGATCAAGGAGCAGGATGCTTGCATTATTTTTTCTCGATCATGCCTCTTCAACAATTACCCTGGAAAGGGATGTTTGTAGATGCTCCTTTTCCTTCAATGGCTCAATCCCGCCATGGCAAGTGATTTGAGATGAATATCTATCCAAATACACATTCTTATGCAAAATAAGCGGGAATTATGAACATGCTATCAAACCAAGCAGGAGATCTATTATGGGTCCAATGTTCGATAACAAATGGTAACGTGATGGCAATGAGTGATGACGTTGAAATTTCGGAAACCTTGGACTTGGTGGGTCTTTTCTGTCCCATCCCGTTGTTCAAAACCCGGGAGGGAATTGACCGCATTAATATTGGCGAGGTGCTCGAGGTCTTGGCAGATGATCCAGCGACGGAAGAAGATTTAAAACGGTTTTGCAAGCGTACCGGCCACCAGTTACTATTATTCGAGAAGAATGACGGCGAATTTCGCTACTTGATAAAGAAAACATGAAACGAGACTGACCGAAGATGACTGAAAATACAAAGAACTTACTGTACGTGCAAACGTCAGACGCCCCTGAACGTCAATATTCCCCACTTGTTTTAGCCCAGACTGCAAAAGCCATGGATCTTGAAGCCACGATTTACTACCTCGGGATGGGATTAAAGATCTTGAAACCTGGTGTTGCCGACAAGATCAAGTTAGGCGATTTCCCAAGCGTGGGGGATATGATCAAGCAGACATTGGATCAAGGTATCAAGATCTTGGTGTGCGAGGCATCTAAACGCATGTTGGGATGGGATACAGTTGAATTAATTGATGGTGTTAAAGTGGTCGGAGCAGCAACCTTGAATGACTTGGTCCTGGAAGCAGATGGAACTTTATGGTTTTAATGGGACAAAAGTGATTATGCCAGGAGGTGAACGATAATTAGCAAGCAGGAAATATACCTCGATTACCAATCGGGAAAGCCGGTAGATCCAGAAGTACTAGATGCCATGAAGCCATATTTCTTGGAAGATTTTGGAAATCCCTCCTCCCTCCATGAACCTGGAGACGTGGCATCCCGTGCCTTGGAAAAAGCAAGGAGAGATGTCGCAAGGTTTATCAACGCCGGTGAAGCCAAGGAGATCATCTTCACATCCGGGGCTACAGAATCCAATAACTTGGCTCTCATAGGATATGCAATGCGAAATAGAAAAAAGGGGCGCCACGTGATCATTTCGGAAATCGAGCATATATCCATCCATAACATTGCAAAATACTTGCAAAAGCAAGGATTCGAAATATCGAAGGTTCCAGTTGACTACACGGGAAAGGTTCGATTGGAAAAATTGCAGGAACGCTTGCGGGAAGACACCATCCTGATTTCAATCCAGCACGCGAACAACGAGATAGGGACCATTCAACCCATCCGAGAGATCTCCAACATGGCACAGGAACATGGGATCGCATTCCACGTGGATGCCGTGGCAGCAGAGGGATTGGTGCCAATTGATGTTCAAGCTGGTGGTATTGACTTGCTAACCTTGTCGTCAAATGATATCTATGGCCCGCGAGGCGCCGGTGCATTATACATCAAGCAGGGCGTGAGAGTCAATCCGATCATTATCGGGGGCGGGCAGGAACGCGGGCTTCGGTCTGGAACTGAAGATATCGCAAGCATCGTGGGATTCGGTAAGGCTGCAAGGGTGATCATGGAGCGCATGCCAGAAGAACCATCGAGGCTGGAGAAATTGCGAGATTACTTGATCGATAACATTCTATCACACATTCCGAAAGCATACTTGAATGGCCATCCTACAGACAGATTGCCGAATAACGCGCATTTCCGGTTTGATTGGATAGAAGGAGAATCCATCTTGGTCAATCTCAAGACTCTTGGCGTTGCAGTATCAACCGGTTCCGCATGCTCTTCAAAAACATTACAGGCTTCTCACACCCTAATTTCACTAGGATTACTACACGAAGAAGCACATGGATCGTTGGAAGTGACCCTGGGACGGTGGACAACCAGGGAGGAAATCGATGCATTCCTTGAAATTTTACCTGGCGTGATTTCCCGACTGAGGTCACTCTCCCCATTAACGAAAATGGAGGAATTGAAGGAATGAAATCAACAAACTATTCAAAAAAAGTACTTGACCATTTCAATAACCCGAGGAATGTTGGCACGTTGGAAGGTGACAATGTGGCTGTTGGACGCGTTGGAAATCCCGTGTGTGGGGACCTGATGGATATATACATCAAGGTTAACGATGAGGGTAAAATCGTCGATATCAAGTTCAAGACCTTCGGGTGCGGTTCTGCGGTTGCAACCAGCAGCATGATAACTGAAATAGCCAAGGGGAAATCCATTGAAGAGGCATTACAGATTTCAAGAAACGATGTGGCTGATGAACTTGATGGTCTTCCCCCCGTGAAGATGCACTGTTCCAACTTGGCTGCAGATGCTTTGCACGAGGCAATCAAGAATTTCAAGGAAGGAAAGAAGGGACCAACCGAAATTGGTTCTGCTCGATACGCGTGTCCTTCGGGTGAGATAAGCGAGACCAAGGGTGTGGATGCATACCTTGGCAAGGGCGTGCATGAGGGGTATGAAGATTTGGAAGGGATGCGTGGCAAGCGGGTTATAGTGGTGGAGTATGGGAATGAAAGCATAGAATACGCGCTGGAACTCGCAAAAATCACCGGCAGGGTCATTGTAATGACTCCATTGAAGGAGCTGGCCGTTGATGAAAGCCTGCAAAAAGCCGTGAGACGATCCGATATCAAGCTCCTTCCACAATCTGAACTTGTAGAAATTAGTGGCGGAAAGACAGTGGAAAAAGTTCTCATTCACGATTTAGATGAGGATGATAATTATGAGTTATTTGTCGATGCCGTGGTTATCCCACGCTAATATCCCTCTTTTTTCTTACTTCTTGTCGTTTTTCAAGCCATATTCCTTGATATATCTTTGAAGGCTAGATCCTATGAACCAATGATGAACGTCTCCCAATGTTCAGGATCAAGAAAGCTTTAATGCCATTCATGAATGGAATAGTGATGTCATGACTGGTTTAGGCTATTCCATCGAACCGAGGGATGTCCCTCCTGTTGATACCCCTTACCGGAAGATCTGCACGCAAATTCCCGTTCCCGAATCACTCCCGCTTCTCAGGCGATTGCGTGGTGTTGAAGCGAGATCACTACATTGGCAAGCACCTATCTTTTGGGATCATGCTGATGGTATCAGTATATTTGATAAATATGGCAACAAGTGGCTAGACATGAGCTGCGGCATCGTGGTTACCAACATCGGCCATTCCAGGGGAAAAGTCGTGGAAGCAATCTGCCAGCAAGCAAAGCACGGCTTGCTATACAATTTCACGTTTCCAT
>WJJB01000253.1 GCA_014729935.1 Candidatus Bathyarchaeota archaeon
ACCTCGTGGCAAGGGGAAACAAAGTGATTTCAGCCTCGGAGCGGACCATCGTGCACCAAACTACAGATAGCTTAGACTCCCGTGAATATGTCAGGAAAACAATAGAGCAGGGCACGAAATAACCGAGGAACCGTTGAGAGGGGAACACACTATGGAATCTAATGGAATGCAAGGTGCAGCACTTGGGACCAACACCTTCAATCACTTGAACGTGAAGTTGCAATCAACTGAAATGCTTTATAACACTGAAATCAAGGGTATCATCGATGCATTACCAGAACCATGGCACACTTACCTGTTAAGGGTGAAACAATTCCAAGCAAAGCATCCCGTGGCAGATATATCGGGGTATTCCAAGCCCAAGGAGATAACTGGTGATATCAATAAAACCCGCCTGAGGTTGATGCAACTGAAAATTGGCGGCTTGAAAGAAGAATACGGGTTCTCTTCCGGCGTGAAGTTCGACCTTGGAATAATCGTTCAAGCGATTGCATCTGGCAGGGGATTATCGAGCCGGGATAAGCCGTTCATCCGGTTAACTTCAGATATCACCCATAGCGTTACAATACTCATCGATTGCAGCACCAGCATGGAAAAATACATGAAAAGCATAAAGGAATCCGTCCATGTATTTTGCGAGGTCTTGAATGGGCTCCAGCTTTCTTTTACTCTCTTGGGATATGGCGAGCAATTCTGGATCGTCAAGGATTTCGCCGAAAAGTGGGATCTCGAAGCAAAAGCTCGCCTCTCTTCCTTGGAAGCACGCGGCATGGCACCCGAGAGCATCGCCATCAAGGTAGCAGGAAACGTGTCCAGGAATGCCATAGAGAAGGGTAAAGTCATGTTTGTCATCACCGATGGTATTTTTGAAAACCGCATTCACGCAAAACGCTCGGTGCAAGCTGTTAGAAAGGATGGAATCGTGATTATCGGCGTGTCTGTCCTTGCACAAATCGGAGACGTGTTCCCCGTGAATATCGTCGAGCGTGATGACTTAAATAGCATCTGGGCAAGGGATGCCTTGATGAGGATTTACTCGAGAGAATTTCAATCAGATTACTGAACTTGCAAGTTGGTGAATCATAATGGAGGAAAAACCTTCAAAAATTAAGGGAACCAATAATTCGGCATCCGGGCAAGATTCCAAGAAAGCAACAGGAAATACCTTGCCGTCATCAGGTGAAGGAGTAGACAACGATGAAATTAAAGGATTTCTAAAACGAACCTTGGAGCTACAGCAAGCACATTATTCAATCATTAACGAAGGGTACCAAGAAAAAAAGGACGTGATAAATGAGTTTGTCTTACTTGGATTCGACCAAGTGAAAACCACGGTAGATGCAACCGTGGAAACCATGAAACACCAGCTCGCATCCGTTAACCAAATCCAAGCTGAGATGCTCATCGGTGAGCAAGAAGAAGTGCTCGAATTGTTGAATGATGCGAGGTCCTCTTTCCAGACGAGCCTAAAATCCCTGATCACCGGGTTATTGGATGGTTTTTCCTCTTTCATGGAAAATAGGCACAAAAGTATCACTTTATTGCTCAATCATATCGAGAAAGAGGGACAATTGAATCGTTTTTATGCAACATCTGAGATCGTGAAATTGGTCGAATCATTGGCACGTAAAGTTATAGATGATCCCCAACACCTTATGGAAAAGATGGAAAAAGAGTCAAGGAATTATTACTCGGCTACATTTGATCTTTTAGACTCTAAAGTACAAGAATGGAAGGAACGTTTCGATTACTCCATGGATGAAGCCAAGAATGAACATGAGAACTCCATCAATCAATTCAAGCAATATCTGGAGAATTCGAGCAACAATGTGTCCAAATCCATCCATGAAATGCTTGAATCCACGAAAAATGTGATTTCATCTAAAAATGGAGACATGCTCGACCATATCGAGGGAGCCAAGGGCCGGGTGAACCACCATGCGACCGAGTTGAATGAAGAAATAACCCGACATGCAAACCAGCTTGATAGGCATTTTAGGGTTTTCCTGAAGGAAAACACCCGCATCAAGGATGAATTGAAAAAGGACATCAATGGGATACAAAACGTCGAATTAAGAAGGAATATCGAAAAGATATTAGATCTAGTGGATGATATCGAGAGCAAGTCGACAGATTTTACCAGATCAGTTGCAAAAACCACGGATCGAACCACCAAAAGGATAACCAATGATATCCATTCATTCGAAGATGGTTGTGATACAGCAGGGAAGATGGTGGAAAAGCACGCAACGGAAGCAGGGAAGCAATTAAGCAAAGTAAATCAATCATTCTTGGAAGAAATGACGAAAAAAATTGAAGCAATGGTCAAGCAGGAAGGATTCGAGAAACATCTCAAGCATCATCGTGATAGCTTGGCAAACCTGGAGCGAGATTTCCTTACGATTGTCGATCGATTGAGGGAAATCGAGAAAAGCGCAATGGATTCATTTACCAGCGGCATCTTGGGCATGATATCAGGAATCTTTTCCCAACTCGAGACCAAGATTCATGATGGATTGTCCATCTTGAAAGATTCACTTGATGAAAATGGCGCTGAATCTATAGAACGGATCAAGGAGATTACAAGGAACATAGCCAAGGAAAATAAGGAGATCACGATCGTTCCTGAAGATCATTTTTTAAGCAAGTTAAGCGATCTTACCACATCCTTCAACGAACACCTGGTACAATTGAAAGATGCTTATAATTACCTTTTCCAGAAACAACATTACCAGCTTTCACAATCCTTCGACACCATGAAGGAAGCAATAACTGGGCAAGCAAAACAATACCACGATACGCAAGAAGTCATCTTGGATACCATCAAGGAGGAAACGAAGCAGGTGGTCCACCGTGTCAAAGATATGATGGCCGAGCAATTGAAGGAATTCAATGATAGACTTGCGATCGATGCCCAAAAGCTGGTTGAAGCAAATCAAGAGGTCATAGGCAAAATGATGGTAAAATCAGCCAGGACAGGAAATGAGTTCTCCACATTAATGGAGAATACCATGAAGCAAAGCGAGGAAAAGGTGCGGAAAATCATTGAGAGATGCGATTCAATACCAGCACAAGGAGGAAAGCAAGGATGACAGGTGAAAGCGAAGCAATGGAAATGGCAAGGACGATAATGGATGGTTTCTCCAAGGGAGACGTGACGGTAATCCTGAAAAACATGGATTTCAAGGCAGCACATGAAAAATGGACGGATGTTTTCGGTCCATCCGACCCACGAGCAAAAATGTCGAGCAAGGAATTCGAGAAGGATTACAAGCGTGAAATCCAACGGACTTATGCAAAACCATGGAACGCCACGTGGTCTATCGATAAAATCACGATGGAAGGAGATGAAGCGGTGGTAGAAGTCAACGTGGAAGGCTCGAAATCGATATTCCTACCCATGATCTTGTTGAAGAAGGGAAGAAATTGGAGGCTCATCCAGATACCAGCATGGTCATACTAATTGTTATAGGTACGTTCCCACAACTCATAGTTTTTAACCAACACGAACTTTTTTCTCGTGGTTACCTGCACCACGCAACATATTTACCACTCGTGAGATGATCCCTTGATGCCCTTATTCAAGAAACAACGGAATGATGACAAGCTGGATAACCAGGAGCTTGAGGAGATCTTGAAGATCTTGGAGCGGAGTGCAATTCTTCTCAAGGACCTGATAGGGTCTAATAGCGCTGAATCGCCAGGGGGGATTCAAGATGAGACCGAGAGCATCGTGAGTGAAATCATATCCAATGAAAAACGTGTCGATAGACTCAAGGAAACTTTCATCGAGTACCTATACGTGAAGAAACGATACCTGCCGACCTTTCAAAAGGTTGATAATCTGATGATAATTAACCAGCTGGACGAGATACAAGATGAGATAGAAATCGTCGCCAGGTATTATCAAGTCTACTTGTACCACTTTCCAGTATCCTTGGAACAAGATATCATTAGTTTCACAAAAGAATCAACCGACGTTGTTCTTCGACTCATCGAGGCGGTTCGATTTATATATTTGGATTTCGAGCAGGCTCAACTGGCATGCAAGAGGGTCGAAGATGAACGCCGTGAGGCAAGAGAAAGCCAGTGGACGCTTCTCAAGAACCTGTATGGTTTGGATGTCGATGTAAAGGAACTACTTCTCATCAGGTCATTGATACGGGCTATCTTGAAGGTGGTTGAAACCTGCGAGGTGTTCAGCGATGACCTGCACGGCTTAACAATCAAGTACATGGTGTTAGAATGAGCCATGAGACGTGGACGTGACTCGCATGGTTGATTGGATCGTCCCTGTTACCATCGCGTTTACCATGGCTTTTGCATTTGGCATAGGATCAAATGACGAGACCATGGCTACGACCGTGGGGACTGGGGGAATACGGTTGAAACGTGCGACCTTGCTCGCCGCCATTCTTGCCACGGCAGGCTCTTTCTTCCTGAGCGACAAGGTGGCAAGATCCATCGGCACGGGACTTATCAACCTGCCGCAAACAACCTTGGAAACCTACCAGCCATGGATATTACTCGCAGTGCTCGTTGCGGTATCCTCATGGTTGATCCTTGCATCAAGAATTGGCGCGCCTGTATCAGGCACCCACAGCGTCGTGGGGGCCATTATTGGGGTGGCGGCATGTGCCCCGTTTCTTGGATCCACCTTTATTGAAACGTTGAAACTGGGGGGATTATTTAACGTGATTCTCGGATGGATCTTCAGCCCGCTGCTTGGCCTCGGATGTGCCATCCTCGTTTCGTGGGTGACCAGGAAAGCCATCAAGACCAAGATCCGTGGACTTCAAACCATGGAACGATTCGAGAGGAATTTCATGATCCTCCTGGTCATTCTCGTGGCTTTCAATCAATTAAACCGGGCGGGGAACGATGCTGGTAACGCTCTCGGGATCTTCCATGCCCTAGTTGCTGGAAACCAAGTGAAAGAAGATTATCTCATGTTACTCCTTGGCGGTGGTAGCATCAGCATTGGTCTTGGATTATTTATCGTGGGTAGGAGATTGCTGAAATCGGTTGGAACGAACATCATCGAACTCCGACCCAGCGACGCGTTTTGCATCGAAACGAGCGTGCTCATCGTGCTCACGGTTTGCAACCTTCTTGGCTTGCCCATCTCCGGAAGTCATGTCTTGATCTTCGCTATCATCGGTGTTGCCCTGGTGAAGCGGGAACCAGTGGATAAAAAAAGCCTTCGAAGGATTGCATTTACCTGGATCGTCACTTTTCCTGTCACCGCCCTCATTTGTGCGGCGGTCTTGATCCCCATCATCTCGCTCGTCTAGCACGCTGGCACTTGAACATGCACTCGAAATTAGATCGCAAGCAATAATTTCGCTCCAAAAAATAAAGATGGGAGTAGAACGGTTAAAAATCAATATGCTTTGCATCGGGGGGATGAATGTAATCCAAGTAACGGGAATGGACCTTGCCCTCGGTCGCGTCTCCAGGATGAATGAGCAGCCTATACTTGAAGGTAATCGATTTCCCATTTTCCAGCATGTAATCACCGTTTAACCTGCCGTTGGTGAAGTAGCTCAAGCCAAAAGGGTTCGCCGAGAAGAGACCATAATCCCGCACGTGCCAGTAAGTTGGATACCTAAAACTTTCCGGATGTTCCATGATGGCCATACCGGCGTTAAACCCTTTCACTGTACCGGAATAATCCACCCACGGTGCCCGCTTTCCCCAGCATTCAGATTCGGATTTTGCACCAAAACAATTTTCAATGGTTCCACCCTTGTTCCCATCCATTGATGTCGCCACTCTTATGGACAGGAACCCGCCTTCCTTGGTATCCCCGAAGAGCACGTCGCCATGGTTTGCCGTCAACGTGATACCGAAATCAATCTGTTGCATTCCCCTGGGTAAATTATAGAATCGTATTTCCCTGCGCTCATCGATGCTTTCTTCGAGGTCTTCAAACTTGTTTTTCCACGTGTTCTCCATGACGATGCGTCCCATGGCACATCCCGATGTCACGACTGGAAGCCGCTCGTTCTTGATGAAGCCATGCATTGCTGCGACC
>WJJB01000254.1 GCA_014729935.1 Candidatus Bathyarchaeota archaeon
ACACGATGGAGCAGGAATTCTTGATGCCCCTAGCTTTTGTGGCAGCTTGAAATGGGACGCGAGATATTTGTCGGAGCCGGATTACAATGTGGTCGATGATAATTATCAAGTTCCCCCGATACTGTTTAGGGAGGGGTAGTTTACTTGTTATCACCATACAAGTCTCACCCACAAGAACATTTGTTGCCATTTAATGAAAGTAGTATCACCTATATGAATGTAATTTATCAGTTTTGCGAAAGAAAACCCGCCCCTTTATTTAGTTTGGGGGCGGGATGAATTTCGCCTTTTTTAGAAATTCGCCGGTCGCCCTCCGGTTTTAAGTCATGGATTCGATGGCTGGAGCAGTGCTCGTCAACCACGCAGTCAAGGTGCGTGTCTACCCGACCGCGGCGCAAGAAGAATTGCTCGCCAAGACACTTGGCTGCAAGCGGTGGATCTGGAACCACTGGCTGGAAGAACGGGAGATCTACTGCAAGAAACACGGCACCACTGTTGGTTTTTGATACACCATCGTCAAGACCTTGAAGGAATCGTTCCAGTGGTTGAAGGAACCCGACAGCATCGCCTTGCAACAAGCACAGCGAGACCTCGATACCGCCTACAAGAACTGGCTCGCAAGACGGATAAAATGCTTCAACCATACAAAAATTCACTTGGATCCATCGCACCAGGCTTCTTGAGATATGACCGCCTTTGCCGCTCGGACATACCTCGCACTTTGGCAATGGCGTTTTTAAAATTACTCATGGTGATCTTGGATTCTTTCAAGTCTTTCATTTCATTCAATCCCGATAATACCGCTCCTCTAATTGCTAGTAGGGTTGCCTCTTCAACAATTGCCATGATATCTGCTCCAGTGAATTTTTCAGTATCCCTGACGAGCATATCCAGATCCACGTCTTCTGCTAAGGGTTTATCTCGAAGATGTATTTTTAGAATTTCCTTCCGAGAGTCCTCATCAGGCATGGGGACCATGATATGTCTACCAAACCTTCCAGATCGCAATAGTGCGGGATCTATGATATCTGGCCTATTGGTTGCCGCGATGAGTAGCACGTTCTTCAGCTCCTCCAAACCATCCAATTCAGTTAATAGTTGAGATATCATGCGTTCCGTTACTTGAGAATCAGCAGCTCTTCCCCTGACCGGCGCGATGGCATCTAGCTCGTCAAAGAAAATGATAACAGGCGCTGCCTGTCGTGCCTTCCTGAAAATCTCCCGGACCGCTTTCTCACTTTCACCGACCCATTTAGACAAGAATTCAGGCCCTTTTACAGATATGAAATTTACCTCGGATTCATGAGCAAGAGCCTTTGCAAGTAATGTCTTGCCCGTACCTGGAGGCCCGTAGAGTAAGATACCCTTGGGTAACCTTGCATTCATGTGTTGGAAGAGATCAGGGTATTTCAGGGGCCATTCGGCCACTTCCTTCAATTCCTGCATTGCGGATTCCAATCCCCCTATATCTTCCCATGTCTCCTTTGGAACGGTGATCAGCACTTCTCGCATTGCACTTGGTTCTATTTCGGTGATGGCGTCCAAGAAATCCTGCTGAGTTACCTTTATATCCCTGAGCAATTCAAGGGGAATGTCCTCGTCAATATTCAAATCTGGAAGGTATCGCCTCAGGGAACGCATGGCTGATTCCTTCGCTAAGGCTGCTAGGTCGGCTCCCACGAAACCATGAGTTTTTGCAGCAAATAGATCCAGGTCGACGTCTTCATCCAATGGTATGCCCCTGGTATGAATCTGAAGTATTTCCTTGCGACCATCTCGGTCTGGAACCCCGATCTCTATTTCCCTGTCAAACCTCCCAGGCCTTCTCAAGGCCGGGTCCAAGGAATTGGGTCTATTCGTTGCACCGATAACGATGACCTTTCCCCTGCCCTTTAATCCATCGAGCAAGCTTAATAATTGAGCGACGACACGACGTTCCACTTCTCCAGTTACTTCCTCACGTTTTGGTGCAATGGAATCTATTTCATCAATGAATATGATCGATGGTGATTTTTCTTCAGCCTCCTTGAACAATTCACGCAATCGTTCCTCCGATTGCCCGTAAAATTTTGACATGATCTCCGGTCCGCTCAAGGAAATGAAATGGGCATCGGTCTCTCCTGCCACGGCTTTTGCTAGCAGGGTCTTTCCTGTTCCAGGAGGACCGTAGAGAAGCACACCCTTTGGTGCCTCTATACCAAGATGGCTGAATATCTCTGGATGCCTGATCGGCAATTCCACCATTTCTCTTATCTTTTGTATTTCATCTTTCAAGCCACCAATATCCTCGTAAGATATTCTTGGCCCCATGGATAGTTGACTTGCAGGTTTTTCAGATATCTCTATCATGGTGTTGAGGCTCATCATCACTGCATCTGCTCGTGGGCGATAATTGACCACTAGGAGATTCAAGGTCCCCCCCATGACTGGTATGGGGACCAAGTCACTCCTGGTTAACACTCTCCCTTCTAGCATGTATGCCAAGCGGTGTCCTGATGAGGGCGAGACCCTAATAACACCTTCTAAGGGCGCTAATGTCACGCTTTCTGCTGGTTTCACTTCGATGGGTCCACGGACGAACACGTATTCATCCACGCTAACGCCAACGTTGGTGCGAATTGCCCCATCGATATGTACTACACCCCTTCCAACATCCTCTTGAAGTCCTGGCCAAATTTTTCCCGCGGTAGATTTCCCCCTTAATGAAGATACAAGAACCACGTCGCCGTTTTTCCATCCCATTTTTTGTTGGATTACGGGATCGACCCGAATGATCCCCCTACCTGCATCCTTTTTCAAGGCCGGTTTGACTCTAAGTTTTATCTCATTTTTATGGTCGCTCATTTGTATTCACCATTAGACCGAATTAATATTTTCGTGAGAGTTAACAATTCAATGTGTTTCAATGCATTCATGTAACTATACATTTGGCACAATATAAATTTGCAACCAATTGTTTCAAACTAAAAATTTACATTCACCACATGATTAAGAAAAAAAACGGTTGGACACAGATCATCCATAACCTGCTTTACTCACCAAAAAAATCCTTTATCTCGAGATTCGGGAAAATCCCATCCTCTTCTTCCAAAGCATTAATGTATTTCCAAGAAGAATCTGGAATGCTCCCGTCATCAATGTATCGTTCAATAATCTTGAAAAGGGTCGAAAATTTCTCGTAATGCTCTGCAACCCTCGATTCAGAATAATCCCTTGCACTCCACGTGGTGATGAGGAATTGCCAGTCGCTACTTTGTAAAAGGAGTAACTCTCGACCAAGCTGGACGAGCATCCTGTTCAAGTCTCCATCTTTCCTTGAGTTCTTGATTTTTTGGATCAGCGATTCCATTTTATCCTCGCATTCATAAATCTTCTCCCACGTCCACGTTGTCCAATCATTAAACCATACCCAGTGATAACCTCCTTGTCCCCAAGATCCTTCTGGAAGGTTTACCACCACTTGGGGTGGCTTCATGTCTATATATTTTCCTGCGGTGGTAAGGGCTAGTTCGGGGTCGTCATCCACCCACTGCAAGACTTTCTTGATCCATCTTGGTCCTTCAAACCACCAATGACCGAAAAGTTCGGTGTCGTACATTGAGACGACAATACCAGGATTTCCCGATTGTTCAAGATGCTCATCGAGAATTCCCTTGATAAGATTCTTGAAGTGATCCGCGTTATCATTCAAACGTTCCTCCACGGCTTCAGGATAATATTCCATTTTATCGCCTAAATCGAT
>WJJB01000255.1 GCA_014729935.1 Candidatus Bathyarchaeota archaeon
CGGGAGTTTTTCCCTCGAACGTGTACCTTGCAAGGGTGTCCTTGGGCACGGGAATCTCCGTTTCTTGGAATAACGTGGGGGAACCAACAATGTATGTTTTCCCATTAATGGCACCGGTGATTCCCTTGCCCTTAATTTCCGTGAACCCGGCAACATTTTCTAGATCGATGCCGTTTCCTTCCATGGACCTTGCAGCTTCCACGATTGCCTTGGCAATGGGGTGGTCGGAATTTTCCTCCAGGCTGGCAATAACTTGCAGGTTTTCCCGCTTACTCCAACCCGGGGCGATCGCCACGTTATCATGCACCTTCAACTTTCCTTCGGTGATGGTCGCCGTCTTGTCAAACCCGAACGTGTCCACTTGCTTCAGGCGTTCGATGAACTTGCCTCCTTTCACGAGTATGCCCTCCCGGGAAAGTTTAGTCAGTGCTGCCACCATGGATAACGGGGACGAAAGGGTTAGAGCGCACGGGCAGGATATCACCAGCAGGATGAAACCGGTATACACCGAATCGATGATAGACCTATTTCCAAGCACGGGAAGGAGCACCATGACTGCAACAGCCACGGAGAATATCACCGGGGTGTAATACCTCGCAAACCTGTCAATGAATTTCTCGGTCTTGCTCTTGTTTTGCTGGGCCTCATTGATGCTCTCCGTGATTCGCGCCACGAGAGTATCCGATTTCCCGGCAGTGACTTGGATTTCCACCAAGCTATCACCATTGATGCTTGAAGCATGAACTCGATCACCTGGCTTTTGCAGGCGCGGGATGGACTCCCCGGTGATGGCATGGGTGTCGAAAAAAGACTTGCCCTTCGTTATAATACCATCCAAGGGAACCTTGGCACCCGGTTTCACTACCACCGTGTCACCAACCTTCACGCTTCCGGTGGGACGTTCCTTGATCCCGGAATCATCCTTAACCAGTGCAGTGTCGGGACTCAATTGCAGTAACTTGGAAACTGCATCCCTTGCCTTCCCCGCGCTGATACCTTCCAGCTTCTCTGCAAGGGAATACAAGAAGATGGCCATGGCACCCTCGGTTCCATGGGCAATGAATAAAGAACCGATTGCCGCCACCACCATGAGGGTCGATGCACCCAACTGCTTGGACATGATCTCCCGATAGCTTGCCTTGAACACATCATGACCCGAAAAGATAATGGACCCAATGGCAAAGAGGTGAAGCAAGATGAGATCATGAAACACGTGCTCGAAAACCAACGCGGTTGCAAGCATGAATCCAGAAATCCCAAGGAATACCCAGTAATGCCGCTCGAAAAGGGGTGCACTGGCACCATCGGCAATGCCACATGCATACTTCACCTTCCCGCACCCAACACACCTATCATCATTTGCAGCCATCACCAATCAATCCATGGTAGCACATCATGGGTCTCTAAAAGGTATAGCACCAGCAGGATAGTTGAATCTTGGGATTATCAACGATTCACCATCCTCGCAGGTAAGTTATAACATGTAATTGCCGGTATCAAGGCAAAGGTTCACGGATCCCCAGAAAATGGATGATGGGAAACATTTGGAAGGATCAAGAGGGATTCGAATGTAGTGCCCGGGGGAGATCCCAGATCATCACCGCGATTGGGTCCGTGCGGTTCCCGGGGACACTATATCGGGCACGGGTAACTGGTAGTAACGCGGGCTATAAGTAACTTACGGCTACACGAAGAAAGTCTCGATGGTGAATGCATTCAGCATCCCATGCAATACCATGCCGATAGCGAGCCATGCGAGTAACATGATGGCAGACAAGATAAGAATGCGCCCTAAAACCCGCCGGATAATTCCGGTGCGGGATCCCCTGATTACCAGCAGCACCAAGATTAACACCAAGATGTTCAATCCCGCCAAGATGAACCAATGAAACACGAACCATTGAAGCACGCCAGTGGCTGCCCCGGCAATGGTACCAAATGACTTGGAGAACAGGTCCATGATAAACCTATCCTTGGACCACGCGAGCCACGAAACCAACATGAGAATGGGTGCGGTCGAAATAGTTGCCAATACCCACCTGCGGGGGAACTTTTTCTTCACTGAATCATCCTGAACAATCGTGGCAACATTCTTGGAAAACCGCCTGCAGGCAAGGGAGGGAATAATTGGCGTGATAAAGATAACGAGCCACGTGACAAGCAGGATAATGTCAATCAACTGTTTATCGGGTGAGAAACGCCATTGCTGCAATTTCCTCATGATCGATGAGAAAAATGACCAAATCCTGAACGTGAAGAACGCGTGCAGCATCGCCAAGAATGTCCACCGGGGCCACCGAACGGTTGCCTGTATTCCAGCAAGACGCGAGTCCAACCCATCCAGTGCATTTCCAAGAAGCTGCCGGGTTCCCTCCAGGCACTTCATAAAATTCCCCTTGACTGATGGAGTGGATGCACTCTCAACTTCCATGTAGTCAATGCTATTCCTGGAAGTTGCCACCTGAGCCTCATTTTCCGCCATGGCGCGTATTTCACTTACTTGGTGCCTTGCTCGCAGGATGGTGGTAACGGCAAGTAATACCATCATCCCTTGGATGGATATAATCATCACCAGCAAGATGGGATTGGATAATGGATGGAACGGGTGGGTGTAAAGTGCCCCGGAATCCATGGTAATGATATCCGTTGCATTTGACAGGGCAACAAACCCGATACCCCCGCAGGTCTCCCGTTGCTGGTCCTCGCCCCCCAACAAGATGGTATTGGAACCCATGGTTGAAACGGTGTATGCATGATGTTCTTTCTTCCACCCGGGATATCCCGTGTTCATGGATAGCAACGCTCCATATGCGCAGATCTCGAAACTCAATTCGTCGAGCCGCGTGTGGGATTGATGGAAGGTTTTCGCGTTCATGGAGATGAATACCGCATCGGCATCCCAGCCGGTGCGCAGGCATGCAATGCCCCCCTTCCTCGACGCCCATGAGAGCCATTTTACAGCCGGCGGTGCCGGGGATGCCAACGGTTTCCAAGTGAACAACTCTAGTATCTTGTGGGAACTGCTTCCAACCTCGAATTGGCTACTATCGCCTTGAATGTTGATGAAATATGCCACGTGTTGCCTGAGTAGCTCGTTCGATGTCAAGTGAGAGTATAGGCGAATTCGCAGTAAAAGGGACCCATCGATTGAGGAATCCTCGTAATTCGGCCAGGAACCCACCGGATTCAGCACCGTGATGGATCGATTCATGAACCTGTCCAAGGGACTCCCTTCGATGAAGTAATCGATGAATCCCAAGCGTGTCATGGCGCGGGTGAAAAACGCGGAATCGATGGAACCGTACGAGGAATAGATAAATGATTCCACCGGCACGCCATCATGCAATACATTATCGAAATACTGAGTGAACGCGTCAATTGCATGCTGGATGTACATTGCATTCTTGGTAACAATACCAACGCAGCCAACGGCACCCATGCCGAGAGCAAGGTGATTGTTCATTGGAAGGATATCCCTTGCTTCATCCAAGGGTTTCACGAATTGCTCCAAGTGCCCACCCAACTCTCTCATCTCGCCGGCATCAAGCGAGCCAGCAATGACATCAAGGGCAATGGCGGCCATGAACCCATTGAACGAGATATCCAAGTCCTGGCGTTGCAAGAACACGAACTCGGGAAGAAACTGGAAGAATTGCTTCAAGTAATCAAACTTGGTTGCATTTCCTGTTTGGAGGTAATCGAGAGCCCACCACAATACTAATATTCCCGATTTCCATTTCTTCCCTTCGGTGATGTTCAGCTTCCCAGTGGCATCCACGTATTCCTTCTCGTAATTGATTGCCCTGGATTCAAGATCCGAGTAAAATAGGCTTAAGTTACCCGATCCCGTCCATCCTGCTACCAGTGCTGGTAGTGACGACGCGTTGAATAGCAGGTACGGGTGATCCATCTCTTCAAGCCGCGATATGCACCATGCTCCCGAGACTCGTGGAAGGAGGGTTCGTTCAAGGGATGGGGGATTTGCCTGCTGGGAGCCAATTACCAGCTCGCCCACCATATCAGGCTCCAAGGAAAGGATGCCGGCTTGGTGGCTCACCTTGCTTGGATCCAACACGCTCCCGTTAATTGTGATGAT
Source organism: Candidatus Bathyarchaeota archaeon (assembly GCA_014729935.1). GTDB lineage: Archaea > Asgardarchaeota > Lokiarchaeia > Sigyniarchaeales > Sigyniarchaeaceae > WJJB01. Next base: position 4,097 of record WJJB01000255.1, read on the forward strand.
GCCGGGATCGGGCATCGCGAGAGACAAGATGGTTCCCTGCTTCCTGGTGTGGATGGTTCCCGAGATGTTACCCGCGACCAACGTCAAGCACCCGGACACGGGTGAATTTGCTGAAAACAGGGAGGTGGACCCATTTTGCACGCGCATTGCATCACGGAATGCAATTGCCTCCATTGAGCCTGAACCATTGATTCGCACGAGGCAAGCACTGGCAGTTGCTTTCAAGCTGTCCATCACTGTTCCCATGATTCCCCCATTCGGTTTCATTGCCGTCCAGAAGTAATCCACCGTCCCGGGATGTAGCAATCGCATGGCATTCTCACTCTTCGAGGAATTCTGCACGTCAATGGTTGGTAAAGGATCCGTGCCATTTCGCGGGATCATCACCGTCGTGATTACTTGGGATCCAGCAGTGGTCGCCTGCAGCCAGGGGGCTTCCCGTTCCGAGCCATTGACCGATGCGAAACCCGTGCCACTTTCCAAAGTAATTCCAGCCGTGATCATCTGGCAATGGAGGGATACGTTGGTACCATCCAGGTAATCCTTGGCTGAGAAGGTCCAACCTTGATCAGGGTGAGCGATGTCAAGGTTCGTCCTGCCATGGTGCATCCACTCGATCCTGCCGTTCCCCCGAACCGATACGAGGTCCTCCATAAGGATATACGGCAGCTCCCCCGAGGTTGGCTTGATGAACCAAGTGCTTCTTTGCACCGTGCCATTATCGTGGAACATGCAAGCAATCACCGGATAGATCGACGTCGCCATGATGGCGATGATGCTGGCAGCTACCGCTAACTTTTTCTTGCGTTGTTTCTTTTCACCCGTCTTGGAACTTTCACGAGTTATTTCGTTCATGGAATACCACGGGATGTGAACTTTCGTGCCGAATCCATCGTTGCATCACCCGGCTGTTAATGAGGGCAATTTATCCTTCCCTGCGAGAAAACCAGCCCGTTCACGAGCGGGATGAATCGGACGTGATTCTTTGGAAATTCGATGGACTCACGACGTTTAAAACCTTGCAAGAATTAAATACCATGGGGTCCCGCGATCACGCCAAATCAGCAGAAAATCGCCAAGGGTATGACCGTGAACTTAAGCAGCTCCACAAATGACCCGTGAACACAACGCTTGATGAAAACTGAGAAAAATAGGGAAAGGAGGCGAGTTGAACGCGCCGTTCGATGAATCCACGGTATCCACGCAGTGGGAATCCATTCAATATGATGAAACACAGTACATGTCATGAAGATCACCCGTTTCAAGCAATCCTGTTTCAGGATCGAACACCCTACTAATGATGGCAACAAGATGCCAGTGTACATCGATCCGTTCAGGTTGCCCCGGGGAGAGGTACCGGCGGATATCGTGCTCGTGTCCCATCTACATTTCGATCATTTTAACAAGAAATCAATCAAGCGCTTATGGAAAACCACGACCAATATATGCGGGGCTGCAAGTGCCCGCAAGATCAAGAAGGCATTTCCAGCAAGTCACGGGCTCGCGCCTGGCGATTCAATCACGATTCACGGGATTGACGTGCGGGCAGTACCTGCATATAACAGGAGCAAGTTCTTCCACAAGCGCGACAAGGCATGGGTGGGATATCTCATTGATATCGGGGGCAAGACTCTTTACCATATAGGGGACACGGATTTCATTCCAGAAATGCGAGACCTGCAGGAAAAGGATATAGAGGTGGCTTTCATGCCATTCAGGGGCACATTCAACATGGATCCGATCGAAGCGATCGAGGCAATCAAGGCGATCATTCCAAGAACCGTGGTGCCCATGCAAGGGGCGAGAAAGAATGTAAAGAAATTCAAGCATCACGCCATGGACCGCCTGGGAGGAGTGCAGGTGCTTTGCTTGGAACCTGGAGATACCATGCACTTGGCACCGGCAAACATCAATAGGAATTCGGGGGAAGGTATTCTTCAGGATCCACCCGGGTATCAACCAAGGTGAGCCCTGGAGTGTTGATGGAATCTTCCATGGTTTTATCCAGCGTTTCCAGCGATTCTTGGATGATCCCGGTGCCACCGAATGCTTCGGTGATGCCAGCGAAATTGGCTTCCGGCCTGGTTGTATCGATGTATCGTCCACGCTGAAGCATTGCTTGGCCAAAACGGACAAATCCAAGTGCCGCATTATTAAGAACGACGATCGTGCAATCCAAGTCCAGCTTCACAATCGTTTCCAAGTCCGACACACCAGCATTCATCAGGCCACCATCACCCGTTATTAAAACCTTCTTAGCTTTAGCCACGTGGTTGCCACGTGTCATGGCACCGATGCATGTCCCAAGGAGGGCCCCAAGCCCGAAACCCGTGGGACCAACACCCCGCGGGGTTACAAGATGCCTACCCGCCTGCTTGACGGGATAATAGGCGCCAATCCACCTGGAGCTGGCACTGGCATCCGTGACCACGAAATCCCCGGGGACGAGTGCCTTCCTGATGGCATGCAGGACGCGCTGGGGCTTCATTGGTTCCGCATCCAGCCATGCCTTGGTATCCTTCACCCGATATTCCTTTAACTTGCCCGCCAGCTTCATGTTAGCGGCATCCCGTGTTCTTGCCATGGATGCATCTATTGCGCCCCCTTCGAGGCGTTCACGTAACTCCTTGATTATTGCTTGCAATGAAGCACGTGGATTTCCAATAACACCAAGGGGATGATAATGCTTACCGATATTAGCCGCGTCAACGTCAAGCTGCACCATGGACGCTCTCTTGCGTGGATACTTGAAATTTGCGGTATCATCCTCGGTAAGACGGTTACCAATGGCCAAGACCAAGTCTGCCTTCCTGAGAGCCGAATTGTTCGGTTTCTCACCAAAAAGGCCAGCAACCCCAAAATGCAAGTTTTCAAATGACGGCAAGTCTGGCAAGATACCCTTGCCAGCGATGGTGGTGAACACTGGGGCATGAAGCAATTTCGAAAGCACACGTACCTCATCAAATGCAGCTGCTTGTATGGCACCCCTGCCAGTGAACAAGACGGGATATTCCGCGGCGAGAATCATCTCGACCGAAGCTTCCACCTCCATGCCGGTGGGGCCAATGGAACATCCTTCCATGGCACATGCAAACC
>WJJB01000256.1 GCA_014729935.1 Candidatus Bathyarchaeota archaeon
CAACAGCAACTGAACGTGAATTTTTCAAGTACTGGCCATTCTGCATTGCCCTTCCCATCCTATCAATCTTCCTTTTTTTAGCAATAAAACCACGGCTCTTCTTCGATTTCCACTGGACGGCTATCGCCGTGCTGATTGCGTTCCTGTGGGTTCCCTTGGTAACCATCATCGGAGTTGCAGTTGATTTTTACTATATTGGAGAGGGACGTTCAACGTGGGTGTTATTGAACCTCGCATTGAGCTATCTAGTTGGGTTCAAGTTCGCATGTTGGTTCAGGAAAAATAGGATTAACGAGCCTGCTGCAAAAATGCGATTCCTCGCCGTCCTGGTGGTAGGGTTCACCTTCCTCATGGGGATCGTGCTCTCGTTCATGCTAGCGATAATAATTCTTGGAATTGGGATTCCTGGGATTAACCTGGTTCATCTTGGCGGGGCAAGTCTCGGTATCACCGTTTCCTTCGTGTCTAATTACTACATGCTACACGCGCTTTCCGAATCGGCAGGAATGGATGTTGTATGCGATCCCCCGAATAAGTTGATCTACGTGTGCTTGCGGAATACAGCATTAGTTAGCCTTTTTATTTGGATTTTCCTGTTGGTACTTCTCCCCCCCGTGCCTTTAGTGGGAGGCTTCTTCTTCAGGACTAAAAATGACTCGGGATATTTTGGCAAAAAAACTTCCAAGAAGCACCAATTTAACTGCCACGAGGCTATAATGGTTGAAGTGAGAAGACAAATTGAATCGGGGAGATTCGCCGGGAAACATGGTCTTAAGGTTCACGAGATGATCGAGCGCATTATGAACGTGAAATGGAAGCAAGTGAACCTGTAATTACCTTGATAGGATATCCGATTGCATTGCAAGTTACTCCTCCATGATATCCACGGATACCGGGATTCCTTTCCTTACCGATTCGGTCACCACGCAATACTGCTCGAAGAATTTCTTGCAAGCATTGACACGTTTCAATGTATCTGGATCAGTGGTTTCAGGTGTCAAGCTTACTTTAATCCCCGTGACGCGCAGGTAGCCATCTTCATCCCTACCTGTTGTAACCGTCGCTGTTCCCGTTAGGTCGTCCACATCCAAATTCTTCTTCCCGATGCAAAACAAGAAGCTAGAGCTCAAGCATCCCATGACCGCGGCAGCCAGCAGGTGAGATGGTTTCACGCCCTCCCTATCGTCACCCTCGTTTGTCTCGTCCACGATGATGGAAGCGAGATCCTTGCCAAACATTATCTTGAATATTAATTCCCGAATTCGTGAAAGTTCAATTATAACTCGTGTTTCATCATTCAATTCATTGCACCATCCTTTATTGAACATATTTCAGTTGAAATCCACTTTGATATCAATACCATCCTTGAGCGCACTGGTAACAGTGCATTGCTTCTCGAAATACTTCTTGCAAACGAGCAAGCGTTTCTCGATATCAGGTGAATTAATCGATGGTTTCATGGATACGTGTATTTTCCCGATTCGCACGAAACCACGATCGTCTTTAACGAGGTCAAAATTTGCCTTGGAGGTGATTCCATTCATTTCCAGACCTGCCTTCTGAACACATGCAAGGAGGCTTGACGTCAAGCATCCCAAGAGAGCACAGGCGAGCATGCGGGAAGGAGTTGGTCCGAGGATCTTCGATGGATCTTCACGTGTCTTGTCAATGTAGACCTCATATTCCCCGTTATCAAAAGTTCCTTTAAAGATCATGGCTTCAACGCGTTCAAGGTTCACTTCCACTGATTCCTTGATTTCAACCATCTTAATCTGGTAGAGAATCCTCCAAGCCAATTAAAACATCGTGGTTTGAACTAATAACTCATTAAAGATGCATTTCAATTTTTACCTGCAAGATCAACTAAAACGGAAAAAAATAAATGTTAGAATGCAAGAAATATCATGCAGATTCGCGAGCACGGAGTAAGAGGGATTAGATTTAATTTCACGGTGGCTCGTGAATCACGTAATGCTTTGGGAAGCGAGCTGAACGGAAATGACAAAAATCGATTCAGATTTCATCTGGAAATTGGTGATCGCGGGACCTGGTGGTGTCGGAAAGAGTTGCATCCTTCACCGGTACATTCACAACGAGTTCATTGATGACATGAAAATGACCATCGGGTGCCAATTCCACACCCAGCTTCTCGAGAGGCAAGATCTCCGGATAAATCTGGTATTATGGGATTTTTCCGGGCAGGAACGATTCCAATTCATATTTGACGATTACGTGAGGGGCACGAGCGGCGCATTCATCATGTTTGACCTTTCTCGTCCCAATACCTTGATGAATCTTGACAAGTGGCTTAACTTGCTCTATAAAAGTGGAAAGAAAGATGTGCCCATCGTGCTAGTTGGCGGGAAAGTGGACCTCCTCGATCATGACCAACTTGTCAAGCTAAATAATCAGGCTAATCAGGTTGTCAAGGAGAATAACCTCATGGCCTACATTCCCACCTCCTCGAAAACGGGTTTCAACGTCAACGAGACCATCATGTACATGGTTGATTTGTTGATCAACCAAAACGTGAGAACATGAAACAAGGAGAAATGAAAAATTGGGGAGTTACTTGCTCCCGAAACGAGCAATATAGATGATTTTCAAGTTATCTGCGACTTGCTCGGCGATATCACCTATATCCTCTAAATGCTCCATGGCGTCCAAGAAAGGCAGGATCTTCCTGAGCTGCACGCTTTCCAAGTCTTCGGAATACAGGTGCCGTTGCAGGTTCCTGAATACCTTGTCGCTTCTTGATTCGGCACCATCAATTTGTGCACAAATCTTGAGGATCTTGTCTGGATTGTTGCCAAACGCGAAAAATGCATCCCTGACCAGGATGGTTGCTTCCATGATGACTTCTGATAACTCGATCGCCTTCAAGGCAACCTCTTCGGGGAGATCACGCCACGTGCAAAAATTCAAGCGCTGCCCAGTTCCCTCAGCGTAATCGATAATCTGATCTGCCTTGAGAATCACGCTGGTGAAATCAGTTTCCTTTCCTATTAACCCGAGCATATCCGCCTCGGCAATCTCCACGGTGAGCGAATTCTTGATCTTATCTGCATCTTTTTCTATATCGATGAGTAATTCATAAAGCTTCCCCGTTTCAGTCTCATCACCCTTGAGCCATGATTCAATGAGACGTGCCAGCGTGGATCCACATTCTTTTACCTTCCTTGAGTGATCTATGGCAATTTTAACGATTCGATTTGATAGGCCGCTCGACATGTATGTTCCACCAGATTCAACGTTCAGTGGTACAAATATGCATGTGGATCTATTAATGTTATTGGAGAGTGCGTTTGAATTGGTATGCCTTAAATAGTAACAGGTAATGTGTATTTTGAAGATATGGGGAATGAGATGGAACCGGATGTTTATTATTACGACTGCTAGATCGCCCCTTGAACGGGGAAAATACCGCTTGCGGAATCGACCAAAAATACACTTGGATTCCAAGATACAGATAGCTATAAACTGGACGAACTTGGAGTGCGACATGTAAGCTCCAGAGAGTGAATATGGGACGTGTGACGTGATAGCGCATAAACCAGATGGCGTGATGACCGCCATTGGCTACCCCAGCGTTCGGTGCTGGCAACGGCGCGGTGCGAAGCCCGGGGAACAATGTAGCCTCGTGCCCAGC
>WJJB01000026.1 GCA_014729935.1 Candidatus Bathyarchaeota archaeon
AAGAACCAAGTTCTCGTGGAATGTTTTATCAAGAAATGCCTCTAGCATGAATGATTCCCTGCCTGTCCTGAAATGATGAATTCCCTCGCGCACCACTTCATTGTATCTTGTACCACGGACGAGGAATGATATCTCATCGACGGAGGTCGCTCGAAGCAACGCATTGAACAATTCCACGTTTCCCAAGTATTCCTCTACTGCATGAATCATCTGGTCCCTCCATTTTTTCAAGGCAGCCTTTTAAACAGCGCGATGTTAATGTTATTGTTCCACGAGGCATCACAGATGACACTCACAGTTGGCATAGATATTGGTTCCTTGGCTACAAAGGTAGTCGTCCTCAAGGATAACGACATCTTGGATTATAAGATCGAGCGAAGCAGGCATTCCTTCAAGAAACGGAGTGCGGAAATAGTGGAGGAATTGCTAAATGCTCATGGTCTGCAAATGAAAAACGTGGACAAGGTTCTCGGGACGGGATACGGGCGGCACTCCATCAAGGATATCTTCGGGGAGCCACCGGTTACCGAAATTACAGCCCACGCTAAAGGCGTCCATTATTTCTTACCTAGCGTCCACACGGTTATAGACATGGGGGGACAGGATACCAAGGTGATCATCCTAGGCAAAAAGGGAAAAGTGCTTGATTTTCAGATGAACGACAAGTGCGCCGCTGGTACCGGACGCTTCCTGGAGGTCATGGCCAAGACTTTGGAGATCGACTTGGAAAGCATGGGGGAAATGGATGCAAAGCATACCACAGAGATCACGATCTCGTCCACCTGCACCGTGTTCGCAGAATCGGAAGTGATTAGTCTCATCGCTTCTGGAGCAAGCAAGCCAAATATTATCCACGGGATTCACAAGGCAATCGCATCTAGGGTGAATGGAATGGTGAGGCGCATGGGTGTGGTAGAAGATGTAGCATTTTGCGGTGGGGTTGCCAAGAATGATGGCATGATCCGTGCTTTGGAAAGCGAGCTTGGAACCCAGCTCCACATTGCTAAGGATCCACAAATCACTGGAGCCGTGGGATCGGCGGTAATTGCACGGGAGCGGCTTACCTGAACCCAATCGCGTGTTTTAATCCTTCAATCCTTTAATTCTTCCATGCGACGGTTGACAAGCACCCAATCCTTGTTATCCTTCAACATTTCGGGTGAATACTGATCCTCAAGCAATTTTTTTACCTTCTCGAACAATTCAAGTGCATCAGGTTTTCTATCATTCTTGAGCATGATTTCTGCAAGGAATAGATTTGCCAAGAAATGATCCTGATCCAGCTCCAATGTTTTATAAAAGAAATGCTGTGCAAGCATGTAATTGTTGCGTTGGAAGTTCACGACGCCAAACAGGAAGGTGGCTTCGATATCGTTGGGATTCTCTTGCAGGATGTCAAAGAGGTGCAAGATGGCAATTTCATGGTTGAACTGATCGATGGCTTCTTGGGCTAGATTGATCTTCCTCGCGTATCTTGCCCATGTTGGCACTTGGGTGCCCTCTTCCTCATCCACGACCCGTAATTCAAAGGAGATTTGCCTTCCATCTTGCTTGAATGCTTGCTTGATTCCAAACAAATCCTCGACGATCGCACGGGGATATTCCAGGTGGCATATTGGGCAAAAGATCTCCTCGCTAGAGAGTAGCTTGGCTGCACGCACCCATGTTTCCAAGCATGAATGATGGACCACGTGACCGTTCTCGCAACGAACCCTATCCTCATTTTCCCCTATCGGCAGGTGGCATATCAAGCATTTGCCAAGCATCAGGTTTAACAGGAACCGCGAGATAAAAAAGTTGTATCCTTTCACGTGAACCCACGGATGAACACGAGAATATATAAGATTTCCTTGGAGAAAGAGCTCGATTCACAATTAGAGATTCCAGCCCGAATCTTGAGAGAGGGCGGTCTGGTTGCATTCCCCACCGAAACCGTCTATGGCTTGGGAGCGAACGCATTAAATCAAGATGCAGTTGAGCGGATATTTTGGGCGAAAAAACGCCCTGCCACGGATCCCATCATCGTTCATGTTTCATCCAAGCACATGGCAGTATCCCTTGCAACTAAAATGCCAGATTCTGCTTGGAAGTTGATGGACGCTCACTGGCCAGGACCGCTCACTCTGATCATGCAAAAAAACGAGAAGATACCTGCCGTGGTAACTTCCCATTTACCGACTATTGCCTTGCGCATGCCCAATCATCCAATTGCACTTCAATTGATCCGCCAAGCAGGGTGCCCGGTGGCGGCTCCCTCAGCCAATCTCTTCGAACGACCGAGTCCCACCTTGGTAGCACACATTCTAGAGGACTTGGACGGCAGGATAGATGCTATCATCGATGCAGGCAGCACCGAGATTGGCATCGAATCAACCATCGTCGATGTTTCGGGAGATGTTCCGATGCTTCTCAGGCCTGGAGGGATTCCCGTGGATTCCATACATTCCACCATTGGCATGATGGAGGTCCACCCGTCCATCACGCACAAACATCACGGGTTTCAAACCATTTCATCGGGCATGGAAGAAACCCATTATGCTCCTGATGCGCAACTCATCCTGGTACGGGGACAAGGAGAACGCGTGAAGCAACGCATGCGGGAATTATCAAGGGAAGCAACCGAAAAAGGGTTGAAAGTGGGAATTTTGCTTCTAAGCAATGATATCATGGTGTTCCCTGGCGCCGTGGTCGTACGGCTCGGTTCCAAAAAAAAGGACATTGCCCAACAATTATTCCAATCCTTCAGGAAGATGAACGAGCATGGCGTGGATATCATCATCACCCAAGAAACCGAGCGGTCTGGCTTGGGACTCGCCATTAACAACAGGCTGATGCGTGCAGCAAAGAAGATAATAGAGACGGGAACATAAAATTCATTCACGGGAGTTGAGATCACATGAATGCAGCATTAATTTCAAGACGAAAGGCTAGTATCTTGGTACTTGTTATTGGAATTGCGTATTTCTTGGCCGCCAGTGCAGGATTCTACATGATCATCCATGGCGGACGTGAAGCACGCATTGATATATGGATGAATACTGAAGCGTCATTGGACGGCGATAATGAATCCAAATCAGCCGATATCAGACGTTGGAACGTCCATCCCTTGTGTATTGCCTCGGATGAATTTGCAGCTGCACAACAACCCAGGGGCGTGCAATTTTGGGATTATATCAAGCAGGAAGCGCCGGGTATCTTCAAATACGCCCGCCTGCATAATATATTCACCTCTAGCGCGGGTGATAGACGAGGTGAAGCCAATGCAGGGGGTGATGTGGTTCAGCAGCATCCAAACGGGACGATATTCTACAATTGGACAAAAGTGAATGATCTCTATGATAACATCACTTCTGCTGGTATCACTCCCTTTGTAGAAATCGGATTCATGCCAGTCCTGCTATCTCGAATATCCGATCCGGGTAACAAACCCGAACGACGCTTACCCGGCAATTTCACGGAATGGAGGAACTTGATACGGGCCTTCTTGCACCATGTTGGTAATCGTTATGGCAACGAAACCATCAAGGAATGGCGATTCGAGGTGTGGAACGAACCGGATGCGGGATCCTTCTGGTCGGATGAGGATAATGATTACATGCGTCTCTATAACGAAACCGCCAGTGAAATCAAGACATTCTCCCCAGAGTTACGCGTGGGTGGACCTGCCATTGCTAATGATTACGATTTTTTTGAAAGGTTCCTCGAGTTTTGTAGCACTAACGACGTGCCCCTTGATTTCATCTCATTTCATGCAAAGGGTGGGCACGGTGGTGAAATATTTCCATCACATGAAACCTTGGTTGGAAAAGTGAGGAAATACGTATCCATTATCAAAACATTCCCGGAATATGATCAACGTGGTGATGGCACCGAGTATTTCCTCACCGAGGCGGATCCCATCGTCGGTTCCCACAAGAATAAGATAGAACGACCGGAATTTGCCTTCCGGGACACGGAATATTATCCCGCCTGGTATGTAAATACACTCGTGCAGCTGGTCCAATTACAACTTGAATTGGACGCGAGCATCCACGGGATGTTCTCGCATAACATCCTGTTTCCGTGGGAGGTGAAAACATTTCACGGGACGCGTGGTTTCCTGACACCATTATTCTCTGCAACGGATACCATCGAAACATCCATACCGGGAGACATGCCCTTGGAACCGAGCACCGGGGTTCTTGGAAAGCCAATCTTTACCGGGGCGCAACTGGTAGGCAAGATCCCTTGGAATCAATCCCTTCTTCTCGAAACCAAAGTTACTGGAAGGTGCGCCAGGTTCAACATGATCAATGCTCTTGGCTTCAAGATCCTTGATGGAAGAATCTTGGTGCTCATCGCGCACCAGGAGGAAATTCAAGATGCCCGCACCACCAGGATCGCTAGCGTCAACATTGAACTGGATGAAACACCCCTTTCACCGGTGGAAGTGAAAGAATGGCGCATTGATGCGAGTGATAACAATGCCTTCAGAATTTGGGAAAACATGGGTGAGCCTGAACGGCTAAATCCCCAACAAGTAGCTGATTTGCAAGATGTCGCACGTTTATCGTCCACATCAAGCACGATGGTAGAAACGGAAGGCAGGACGCTACATCTCGATATCACGTTAGAGCCGTACACAACTCTTTTATTGGAATGCTTCCCGTGATTGCAACAAGGATGGGGTGCTTGAACGCAGATCCCCGCCCCTACTTCAAACCTAAACAATCCGGACATCGGGGATGTCAAGCTGCCTTGGTTAGCTGGATGGGTGGTACTAGCATCCCCCGCGGGAGCATGTAGCCCCTGCGGATAATTATGCGGCAAGGATGTTCCGCGCCGCGTTGAGGTCGCTGTCGAGCGCGAGACCGCATTCGGGGTTGGTGCAAAGAACGGTTTTCCCAACCTCTCGCCGATTGTTCCACATCTACCGTATTTCTTGGAGGTATTCCTCGGGTTCACGAGTTCCACCAACATACCTTTTCGCCTCGCCATCGGCGACACGTGGGCTTGAACCCGTGAGTAGATCTAGTGGACCTACCGCGTGACGAGGGAAAGCCCGAACTTTATCTTGGACGAGCACCGGGACCCGCTCAAGTCTTCCATCCGGATGACTTGCACCCGCTCGTGCTCGCCCGCCGTCCTCGTGCACGATTATCTTCCCCGAAACATCCCATCGCTGCAACGTCTTGTGGATGCCCCTATCATGTCAGCAGCCAAGCCAATCCTCATTCGAACCATCTTCCTCCAGTGAAACACGTGCCTCTCGCTTTTATAGCCTTGTACCCTATGCATGTTGTCTATGAAATTCATTCACGGGAGTTGAGATCACATAAATTCCAGGGAAAGTTAAGCTGCTGGATAAACC
>WJJB01000257.1 GCA_014729935.1 Candidatus Bathyarchaeota archaeon
CATCAAGACTGCATCGGACATGTACAAGTGGACCGCCATGAGAATTCGCCGGAATCCAATGATCGTGTACACTCGCAAGGTTAAGCCATCAAAACGTAGAATTATCGCTCGCATCTTGTTAAATACTCTCAATCCTCGCTTGAAAAAGTAAAAAACATCGACTGGTGAAAACACGTGGGTAAACCGATCAATAATCAAGATATAAATGGACGAAAAGCCGTTGTCATTGGTGCAGGTTTCGCAGGACTTGCATCCTCTGCGTACTTGGCAAGGCATGGACTGAAGGTTACTCTATTAGAGAAAAACGATAGACCAGGTGGAAGGGCAATGGTGTACAAGTCAAAGGGGTACACGTTCGACATGGGACCATCGTGGTACATGATGCTTGAAGCCTTTGAAAACATCTTTCAACTGCTGGGAACCAGCTCAGGGGAACATTACAATACAATCCGCCTTGATCCCTCATACAGGGTTTTTTTCGGTCCGGGTGATTTCGTGGACATCTCCGATGATGTTGAAAAAAACATCACCCTGTTCGATACATTCGAGGAAGGGGGTGGTGCAAAACTCCAGAAATACCTAGATGCGTCCAAGGAAAAATACGAGATCGCCATGGATAATTTCATTTACAAGGATTATTGGCATTTCTGGGATTTCCTCGACAAGACATTAATTTTCAAGGGAATCAAGCTACGCATCTTCCAGAATCTAGGTAAATACGCCAAGCGCTATTTTAATAGCGAAAGGGCACGGAAGATCATGCAATACCACGTGGCATTCGTTGGTGCAGCGCCCCCAACGAGTCCCGCTATCTATTCAATGCTGGCACACTGTGACATGAATCTCGGAATTTGGTACCCCGTGGGTGGATTTGGATCCATCGTCTCTGCCTTCGAGAATATCGCGAAGGAAAATGGAGTGGAAATCAAGTATAGGGCGGAAGTAAAGGAGATCGAGGTGGAGGATAAGCATGCGAGGAAGGTGATATCCAGCAAGGGTTCCCATGATGCTGATCTCGTCCTGAACACTGCCGAGCTTCCACATTGCGAGATGAATTTACTTGAAGACAGGTACCAATCTTATCCTGAAAAATATTGGAAAAAGAAGACCATCGCACCAGCCACATTTCTCATCTTTCTTGGTTTGGACAAGAAGCTCGATAAATTGGAACACCATAATTTTTATTTCAACGAGGATTGGGACAGGTACTTTGATGAGGTATTTGGAAAGAACGTGAAGTGGCCTGACGATCCATCCATGTATATTAGCGTTCCATCAAGATCGGATGAAAGCTTGGCACCCCCGGGTGGGGAGACCATGACCATACTTGTCCTCGTCTCGCCGGATATCAACGATGACGATAACACCCGTGATGAGTATTACGAGAAAATTATGGACCTGGTGGAAAAAGTAACTGGAGAAAAAATCAGGGATTCGATTGTCGTGAAGAAGGTAATTGCCCATGATCATTTTGCAGGAACCTTCCATGCTTACAGGGGAACAGCATTGGGATTGGCAAACACGTTGCGACAAACCGCCCTATTTCGCCCCCACCACAAAAGCAAGAAGGTAAAGAATCTATACCATGCGGGCCAGTATACCCATCCAGGCGTTGGCGTGCCCGTTACCTTGATTTCTGCTCAACTTGCATGCCAGAAAATCATGAAAGATATTGAAAAGGAAGGATAGAACAGGGAAGAGAAAATGGTAGTCCAAGCGACTGATCTAGGAGAAAAACTAGATGAAATGCAAGTATTCACCAAGATTGAGAAAATTATTCTCCTGAATGCCATCATTTTTTACACGGTGGGGATTATCGGGCACCTGGTGCCATTGATGCTTCCATTCATGATCAAGGTAACCCCCTATACCATCATCATCTGGGGTGCTATAATCACCATTCCTGCTCTTGATCAAGGGGGAAAGCGCATGGTAATATGGGCAGGGATAACCTACCTTGCAACATTCCTGATAGAGGCCTTGGGGGTAGCAACTGGTGCCATTTTCGGACCGTATGCGTACGGGAGCACCCTTGGTTTCCAAGTTCTCGAGGTTCCCTTGGTCATCGGGTTTAATTGGATGTTGATCATTCTTGGCATCACGTTGGAAATCAAGCGGAAAATCCATAATCCGATTCATGCTGCATTAATCACTGCAATCTTGGTAACCTTTCTTGATGCCATAATCGAACCTGTTGCCATGCATCACGATTATTGGAATTGGTTAGTACCGGGAATTCCTGTCCAGAATTTCATTGCATGGTTTATCATATCTTTCCTGTTCAGTTTTTCATTGGCTCCCTGGGTTCGTGTTGACCAGGTGAAAACCCGCTTACCTGGCGTGTACATCCTGATACAATTCACGTTTTTCTTGACCCTTCGCCTAGCTTTGATCGTACCTTAACATCCCAATGGAGGAGGAAAAAAAATCATCATGAGCATCTCGCAATTTATCGGCTTTTCAGGTATCATTGCATTTATCGGGTTAGTCCATCTCGGGATGGGCTTGTACAATAAAAATGGCAATAGATACCATTATTTCAAGCAGTTCCTTTGCGAGGTTGAGCGAAATTTCGAAGGAAACTTGATACCTAAAATATTATACAAGGCGGGAAATAGTAGCATCACGGTAGGCATTGCAATTGGCATGCTTTTCTTGGAAGCCAATATCACCCGATTTATCGTCGAGATCCGTATCATTGCGATTATTGCTGCACTTGCCTCGGTCAAGACATCTATATACACCGCAGATAGGAACACGGCATCCCATGTGGTGTTTTCACTACTTTCAATCGGGGGTGTGTTTGGCATCTTGATCTTGATCAATCTCGATTTACAATCGACACTCATCACCACCTTTATCATTATCTTTTTCGTGTTTTTGGGATTCGTGGCTGGCACGAACTTCATCAAGGAAAAATATCGCAGGAAATCAATCCAAGTAATCTCCCAGAAAATCTTTATCTGGATTTTTTGCTCGCTATTGATCGTGTTTTTCCTGCAAATCTAAGAAAAAACAATGGAATGTGGCAAATGGAAAACGGCATAAAAATTGACCTAGATGGCATACCAA
>WJJB01000258.1 GCA_014729935.1 Candidatus Bathyarchaeota archaeon
CCTCGTGATCCGCGGGTTCTTCTATCGAGGTTCCATCCGACCAGAAGTACCTGCAGATACTTTCCAACGCCATGAGCTCGAGATGGTGGTCAATGGATTCTCCCACTTCTGAAAAGAAATCTTTCATGACATGTGGCATGGTCATGAGAGAGGGGCCTTTGTCGAACCTGAAACCATCCAGTTCGAGCTTGGTTGCCTTTCCACCCACCTGGTCTTGCTTGTCGTGCATTTCCACAGAGTAGCCGTTATTTGCTAAAAAACCCGCGACCGACAACCCTCCAATTCCAGTGCCGATGATTATTACCTTTTTCTCTTCCATGATTATTTCACTTCCACCATTCTCACGACAAGTACTCGAAAATCCTTTGCAGTTTGAGAAGCTTTAAAGGTTTCTTGACTTTCACCTCGCCCTTGATCACTTTCAATCCGAGCCTTATGAAAGATAATCTTCCGAGCGCGAGTTCAAGGTAGGTTTGCATGCTTGCTGCCACCATGGCGTCCCAACCTAAGACATCCCGTGAAATACTTTCCTTGGAGTCCTGCTTGACACCTTCCACCAAGATCTGCCCGTGATCGATGATCAAGATCGCAGCATGTTCTTGATCATGAGCGATAAGAAGGAACTTCAATTCATCTTGATCAATGAAATCTTCCTTGAACGCGGGATTTTGATTTATTGCTTCCACCTGCCTCGCGAGCATACCTGCGAACCCCCTCGGCTTCCCGTTCAAAATATTGCCATCATTCTCCTGCATTCAAGTTTCCCCCTCCTTCTTTTTCTTTCCAGGTGAAATGTAATTCCCAGGATCGGCGATGCATGTTGGATCCAGTATCTGCTTGATCTTACGTAACCATTCATGGTAATTGGAACACTCGGGACCAAAGTGATCGTGCAGTTCATCTCCCTCGACGAAGAGCGGGATGCCGAGATGATTGTGCAAGTCCATCTCGTTGCTATCTATGCAGTAACCGGCAACACCGGTGATACTATGCTTGTCGCATTGATCGTACAGAGCCATCGCCTCGATATTGTACATGTGCCCCCGCTCGATGGAGGTTGACCAGACTGCCTCGCCAAAGTCATTTGCGATTTGTTCCCGCTTGATGTATTTCTTCTTCAATGGAATGTTCGCCTTGGTCACGTTCATGCACATCCCGATCGATTCCATCGATCCGTGTGCAGAGCGAACACCACCGGTGGAGATGAATCCATGCATTCCGAAATTATTGCGAATCGCTTCAGCGTATGATATTGAGGGGGGTGTGAACTTGGAACCAATAACATTTTCTAACTTGAACTTGGAGATTAGATGTTCCATGACCTCTTGGCGGTACTGGAACTGCCTGCTTGTTCTCCCCGTGATGGCAACCAGAATTGGGACTCGCATCCTTGCGATGGTAACTTTATCAATAACACCTTCAAGGGAGTTGGAGAAAAACGCTGCCGCACCAAATCCCGAAAGCATGCTGCACATGAAGGAGATTTCAGCTTCTTCTATTGCCCTCATAACCCGTTCACCCTTTTTGTATTTGCTACAGTCAAACATGTAAAACTCGATATGATCGGGTTTCTTGAATTGGTAATCAGGTAGATCACCAGTGATCTCCCATTCGGTGGAACATGGATATGGGAACACTTTTATCGCCACCCTGGTGAAGACGCCGTTTCCCGACATTGCACCATGAAGCCCCCGCATTACTCCCCGCAAGCTGGGACCCGGCCCATCGCCGCAAAACCAATCCGGTTCATTCGACAACCCAAGAGATCCCAATTTTAATACCTCACCCTCAGGTAACACCCATTCGACGCCCAACACGTTTCTACCGCTATATCCCGTGGATGGTGACGTGAATCCAGGACCACTCATGGAGGTGCTGCTGGCAAGAAGCGAAACTTGCGGCCCGGCTCCAGGCATGTGGCAATTCAATCCATGCTTCATGAGCTCGGATTGAAGTTGCGCGCCACTCACGTAAGGCTCAATCACGGCAAAAAGGTTCCTTTCATCGATCTTGAGAATGTGATTCATCTGCCTGAGATCAATGATGATGCAGTTATCTCTTGATGGATTATTCCAAGGGCCGAGACCAGTGCTTTGTGCCTTGAAGGTTAAATCATGCTTCTTGCAAGTTCTCAAGACCTTGGAAACTTCCTTTGTTGTTGATGGTAGCACCACGGCAACGGGAGGAGTCGAAAACGGGATGGGTTCCTTCCCGTGCATGGAGTTCACTACCTCCATCCCCCAATTGTATGCATACACCTCCAAGATCGCCTCGTCGAATGATACGTTTTTCTTTCCAACTGCATCGATTAAGGCTTCACGAGCATATTCATCAAGATTCATCATGTTTTCCCTCCATATCTTCCTTCATCCCATCAAAATTCTTCTCGTCTCGACCCAGAGACTCCAGGACCAGCTCGCCAAGGTCCTTGAAATCCATGCTGGACTCAGATTCCTTGATGCTATCTTTGAGGTTTGTTGAACAGAACGGGCATGCGGAAATCACGCATGTGGCTCCAGTGCTTTCAGCTTCTGATATCCTAGTCTTTCCAGTATGCAGGGCAAACTCGGGAAATGCTGCCTTTGCACCTCCACCTGCACCGCAGCAATAAGAATATTCCCTGATCCTATCCATCTCCACGAGGGTGATGTTATTCAATTTTTCCAAGACATTCCTCGGTGCATCGTACACGCCTCCCGCACCGCATCGTTTTGGTTTTTCGGGGATATTGAGCTTCATGATTGGCATGACTTCGATCACGTCACCCTCCCAGTGCTCGTGCACCTCGGCTTGGCGGCCCAGATGACAAGGGTCATGATAGGTGACCGTGATATCCTTCCCCGCTCCTGTTTTCAACCTGCCTTCGTCAATAAGGCGGTTGAAGAGCTCTGCAGTTGAAATTACATTGAATGAAAAAGAAGCTCTCTCTGGATATTCTACCCTGAACATGTCGAAGCATCCTGCGCAGCTGCAAACCACGGTTTCAATTCCGGCTTTCTCGATCATTGCCACGTTCCTTTCAACGATCTTTTCGAATTGATCATCCTCGCCGGTGCGGAATAGGGGAGATCCACAGCAAGTTTCATCAGAACCAAGAATCTTAAAGGCAAGACCCGCCTTGTTTAACACCTTGGCGGTAGCACGGGCAATTTCCTTCCTCCTGTAAGAAGAAGTGCATCCCACGAAATAGAGGGTCTCTGCAGAATCGTCAATCTCGATACCTTCTTCGAGCCATTCCGCTCGGGCTTTCCTCGGTTCACCGTATGGATTCCCCGATTGAATCACGTTATCCATGAATGCTTGGTGCTTTGGCATTGGTCCAACGCCCTCTTGGACGAGTTTCCTTCTTAAATCCATGATGACCTCCGTGGGATCCAAGGTGTTCAAGTATTGACAAGCAATGGAGCAACCCCCGCACGCGGTGCATTGAAACACGATATCACGTACCTTTTCATTCATTTCCACGCGTCCCATTTCCAAGGCAAGTGCAAGGATGATACGACCCCCACCGCTATGACTGTGAAAGTTATAAAAATCAATTGAGGGACAAATCGATGCGTGCTCCTGGTTCTTTATCTGCACCTGCGGTATCCACTTGCATATCGAGCACCGGACGCACCTGTTTATCATGTTTTCATATTCTGATTTCAACATGGTTTATTTACCTCCTCTCCTGAAAAAAATCATCAAAACATAGCACGCCGGGGTTTAAGATCCCCATGGGGTCAAATAATTGCTTTATTTTATTCAATAACTTGACATTCTTTACATCGCATGCAGAAAATACTTGCTTGGCTGTCAGCAAGTAGGGTCGACTGAAAAAGGCACCAGCCTTAAGACATCGATCCACTAACGAATCATGGATATCAATGAGCTTTTCATGGGCTATTTCCGGTGACTTGCCATGGTATAAATCGATTTCACAATGAATGCTAGTCCCCAAGTTCACGGGTTGAAAGTAAAATCCCATGTCTATCATGTCCTTGAAATCCTGGGCGATCTTCACGTATTTTTCCAAGCTATCTTGCTTTGCCAAGAAAAAGATGTCCAAAAAATTACCTGCCCAGCGAGCCCGCCATTGATCTGGTGCCGTGGTCTCTAGCACGCGTTCCAATTCGCGGTAATCCACCGGAGCAGAATTCAAGGTTTCCATTTCCGTTATCGGCGATACAAGTTCTATAATATCATCATGGATGTATTTCACCCTTCTTTCTGCCAAATTCCCTCTACCTGAGGTCCGGAATATCAGGTTCCACGGTTGAATCTGCTTACTCAAACCCTGGGGATTTGAATTATCATCTGCAAGAAGTGAAGCTAAGTTTTTATCATCCATGATGAAGATCTCGTCGCAATAACGGTATTTCAAGAGTAGATGCTGGATTTCAATGAGGGAAGTAACATTACTTGATTGCACGTGATAGATCTTGGTTTCATCGGGCATGTACTCGCACTTGATGGTTGCCCATGTTACGATACCAAGGGAGCCTTGAGCACCTTGGATGAGCTGGCCTGGGCTGAACTGGGTTGGCCCCATGGGTACCAGGTGCGCCTGCCCAGATTTTCGTTGGTGCTTGAGTGTTCCAGGTCCTGCAGCGGATCCAGTCCTGAATCGATCCCCCGTGCCAAAAATTACACCCATGCAAAGTATGGGGTCCCCCATATCCCAGTGATAACGAGGGATGGTAATAGGTTCACGCTCCAGTCCCGAGCTCAAGACGGATTTGCCTGCCCGGGGAAGAAGGGGCATTAGCGGTCTTAATCCCTTTTTCTTGAGTCTTGGAATTAATTGCTGGAAGGTAACACCCGGTTGCAGGAGCACGCTCCTGTTTTTTGCATCTACATGATGGATCTTCTGCCAAGGTGATAAATCCACGATGAGTTGCCCTTCAGTATTCGGTACGGAATCACCATGTATCCGTAATCCTTCTTGCGATGAAACAGGTAAAAGAGGCACGCCGTGCAAGTTTGCCCATTTAAC
>WJJB01000259.1 GCA_014729935.1 Candidatus Bathyarchaeota archaeon
GGTCGCACCTATCACCACCACGGCACAATATGCAATATACAGGGCACGCCAGAAGTTTAGCCGAACCTGCTTGCGAACCTCTTGATCTAGATTGTTAACCAGGATGTTATTTGCCTTCCAAGCAGTCGCGCAAAATACTGGCCCAAGAAGGATAACTTCGATTAACTCCCGCAGGTTAAAGGAGAAACTCACGGGTTCTCCCGTTTCAGCGATGTTGTAAGAAAGCTGGAAATCGGGCATGAGACCACCCAAGAATACTGCAAATCCCACCTCGGCAGCAAACAAGATGTAAAAATACAAGAAGGACTTGAAATCTTGACTTGGTGGTGCGGTTGGTGCTGATATCGCAATTTGAGAATTGGTGCGTGCCTTGGTCGAACCGGACATACACGTAAAATCGCAAGCACGGGTAATAAATGCTCGCTATAGCATCAGCTCGAAAAATGCATGTAGGAGTGCCCTGCCATCACTGATGGTTTTCTCGTTCAGGAGGCTTTCCGGGTGAAATTGAACGCCATAAACGGGTTTTTTCACGTGTTGTATCATCTGGTAAGAACAGGTCTCGCTAGATGCGTGATTGGTGAATTCGCTGGAAAGATCTGCTCGTGGATCGATCTGCTTCTCATGATGTTGCTCCACGTGTATCCTGAACTTATCGGGTGTGACTAAATCAAATTCTCCACTAACTTCTAACTCGTGCATCCCCCCTTCCCTAGCATTGCAAGTCACAATTTCAAACCCGAAAGATAACCCGATGAGCTGGTGGCCGAAGCAAATCCCGAGTAATGGAATATCGCGTGGTAGGGATCGTGCGAGTCGTATTTCTGCATCGAATAGCCGTTTCAATCGGGGTTTGCGGTTGAACCGAGTAAGGGAATACCGTGAACCCGAGAGGATCATGCCATCTGCCAAGGAAACGGCATCCGTAGCTTGTTGGGTATCAAGCTTGTCGTGCTTGATAACCTGAATCTGAATCTTCTTGCTGGATGAAGCCTTGGTCAAATTCCACTCTTCGATGGCTCCTTGAAATCCCCTCCATCGACTAGTTTGCTGCAATTGACGATCCTTGATGTTATCCACGATAAGAAGATGCAATGAATCATCGGTCATATTGTTCCACGCCCCATGTTACTCGAACACGTTTGACGGCTCCCATTCCGGTGGTAGATTTCCCGTTACATGGATGGCACACTCGATCCCGTCCAGGAAAGCATTCCTTGTCGATTGCAAGATTTCCACGTCTAGGTTATCCAGGGAGGCAATACACTCAACCGGTGATTCCATAGCATCCCTGCATAACTTGTTTCTAACAAGCATGGTTGAGATATTTAATGAATTTTCGAACGCCAAGAGCCTCTTCCCAATGGTTTCCCTTTTCAACCGTTCTAACAAATCCCCGGTGATCGGCATGTCCTTGGCTTTTTTCATGGTGCCCATGATTGTTTCATGCACTAATTCCACCCGGGATGGTTCTGCAGCAAAAATTATGGTTCCCTTCATTATATCTTGGAAGGTGTCGTAGTAAAAGGACGCATTGCCACATATTCCTTTACTCACGATGTCCGTGTAGAAGAGGGAATTCTTGCCATTATCTATCAACCTATCTACAAGCTTCATGGGATAGTACATGGCCTCAATATCTCCCTGGACAGCCCATGATGCTGCAAGGTAACATAACGGGCGAATTTTTGGTTCTCGTTCAATCGTGGAACCTGGTTTCCAATTTGGATTGATTCCTCCGTGATCTTGACTGGTTGATAACTTTCTAGGTATTGCAGGTTCCCTCGAGAAAAGGTCTTCGAGCAATGATTTCATCTCATCTAGCATGAAACCTCCTGATATTGCAATGGCGGTGTTCGTGGGATTGTACCGGGAGGCAATGTATGCTTCCATCATGTCAATTGTGATTGCCCCGAGCGATTCAGGACTCCCGATGATGTCATGCTCCAGCGTGGTTCCCTTGAATAAAAGATGGTGGACTCTCCTGCCGGCTTGACTCATTGGATCATCTCTTCCTAGTTTTTCTTCCTGCATGACCACCTTGCGTTCACTTTCAAACTCCAACGGATCCAGCTTGATGCCCATCATCAAGTCACCCCAGGTGGTTGCCGCCTTGGAAAGATGCATCCTGGGGACCTTTGAGAAGTACATGGTGTGATCGTAACTTGTATAGGCATTCAAGACGGCACCCATGCGCGTGAAGACCTCGTTTACCTCTCTCGTGGATAATTCGGGGGTTCCTTTGAAGAACATGTGCTCCAAGAAATGGCTAATGCCATCATTTGACTTTTGGCCGAATCCCTCCTCGAAGAAAGCCCCCGCTTTACATCCGAGTGCGATGGTGGCGGTTCTAGCGTCTGGCACCACGTTATAAAAAACAGGAATGCCGTTGCCAAGCTTTAATACAATCACCTCTCCTTTCCCGCCAGCCAGCCTTGATCCTGCCAGCCGTGAATTGTTCACGTTCATTGCACCTCTTTTCCGAATTTCATCCAAGTTTGATCAACGAGGCTGGGGTCAACATTTCCAACAACTGACAAGCTAAGAGCTTGTTTCTTGAATATTTTCTCCATCCACTCATGGATTCCATCCCTTTTCACATTTTCAATGGCTTTTTTCATTCCCTTGAAGGTTCCCGGTCCACCATGGTACATGCTCAACACGAGAGCGGGAATCAAGCTGAATGGGGAATCAGCCATTATATCCATGGACCCCAGCAGGTGATTCTTGGTAAGGTAAAATTCCTCCTCACCTACTCCGTTACTCGCGATGTCCACGAAGATGTCACCAAGCGCAACTATTGCCTCGTCCACTCGATCACTCGCGACGTCCATGACATTGCTGAGAGCACCGTGATCACCTATATTAATTGACACGGTGCTGGCTATATAGCTCAATCCCAGCTCGTCACGTATTCTCCTGAACATCCTGGAACCAAATGATTCACCCATCATCGCCGCAAGGAACCTCGTGTAGATGTAACTCTCATGATCTGGATCTATTCTCACGCTCATGCCGAGGTATGCATTTTCAACAGCAGGATCCTCATTCACCAATTGATTCATGGCTGGTACTTGCACGGGAGGGGGTGGGGGATGGCTATCACGAATCACGCTCGTGATGGCATCCATCTTATCTTCCATTAATTCCTTCAATCTTGACCACGTGGCATCTACCTTCCCGATGATGATACCCATGGGATCAACCAGGAATTCACTTTCAATGCATGAAACCAACGCTTCCCTTGAGATATCCTTGATGGAGTCCATGAAGCCGATTCGAGGTGTTGCATACGGATGAGAATCTCCGAAGATCGATCGTTCAAGATTGTACATCAGCAACCTCTTGAAGGGATGATCGAGAACCGAGGCGATGTGCTGGATCATTTTGCTCTTTTCAGAAGCAATAACCTTACTTTCGAGCAGGGGCATGTCAATGAATTCAAAGAGCAGGGAAATGCTCCTTTCAACTTCTTCAGGGAGACATTGAATCAACAGTACGCTATAATCATTATAGGTGAAAGCATAGTAATTGCTTCCCCTGCCATCTAGGAGTAGATTGATGTTTTTTTCGTCATGATTTCGTGTTCCCCGGGATAAAGCGGGAATGAGCACCGAGGATAGACCTGCAATGTTATCATGGCAGGCACCATGGCGCGTGGCGATCCCAATGGTGGTAGAATGCATCCACGGGAGCGGTTCGATGATGAATTTCATGGTTAGAGACTCACCTTGCATGTACAAGGATGTTACTCCTAATATGATTTGCTGCTATTCTGGAACACGACAAGAAGTGTTAATTGCGTGCATGCACACGCGTGCTCATGCTCTTGGTTGGGCTGGAGCACCTGCAACTGAAACATTCACTGAGCAAAGAAGAGCTCGTGAAAATGCAATCATCATGATTTTCTAAAAAAGATTGAAAAAGAGAAATGAATTCGATGGCAATCTTCTAGTGTTAATGGAGGATCTTGATGGTTCTCAGTCACTGGCAACGATACTCGTCTTGATTTCCATGTCTGTTTCACCCATGACATTGGAAAAGACCGGACAGTGGCTGTTTACCTGTTTCATCATTTCTTCCACTTTCTCCTTGGGGGCGCTGGATTTAATCTTGGTCCGTACCGAGAAACTCCTGAATCCGATGGGGCCATCTTTCTCCCCAAGGAGCTCTTGGAGATTTATTTGACCACGGACCATGACTTCCATCTCGTCGATCTTGACACCCATTTTTTGGCTCCAAAATTGCGCAACCGTGCACTGGCAAGACCCAATTAATCCCAGCATCACGAATAGGGGCGATGGACCATCCCCGTCACCTCCCAAACCCTCGGGAGCATCTGTTTGCCACTCAAGATCACCTATTTTCATTACAGCTCTGAAATTCTCGCCCTTGGTAACCTTCACCATCAAATTCTTCTCTGCGAGCGATGGGTCGTTGCTGAACTTTTCAATTAATTCCTTTGACATGCAATTTCACCATTTTCCATTTCATACTCGGAATCAAATCATTCACCAGGTGGCGAACGACGTTTGAGGATATACTTCATGGAATTTAAATGAATACCTAATAAAAACCGGTATTAGAGGTCATTTTTCGGGATATTGAGAGGTCTCGTGGCAATAGGACCCCACGCGAGTATCATCACATCTTCTTTCGAGCAACGCTGGCAATGATCGATATGGCATCATACACGGGAGAAAACGGTGGCGCATAGGACAAATCAAGCATCTGTATCTCCTCAATTGGCATGCCTGCCTTGATCAGTGCCACCCATGTGTCAATCTTTTTGGCTGCCAATTCGCTTCCCGCGATGCTAGCACCAAGCACATGATGTGATGCCCTATCGACCACGATGGACATGAACATATCCCGAGTCCCTGGATAATAATGGGCTCTATCCTTGTGGGTTATGCTCACTTCCACCGCATCAATGCCCCTGGATCTTGCATGTTCGATGGACAAACCCGTGCGGCTCACGCATAATGTCATGATCCTGGTGATGATGGTTTCCATGGTACCTGGAAACGGCTCGTCCCTTCCGCCAATGGCATAGCCTGCATACCTTCCCTGCTTGTTTGCCATCGTAGCCAAGGGATTGTATACTTTTTCCCCGGTTAAAGCGTTAAAGACATTTGCGCAATCGCCCGCCGCATGCACGTTCTTGATGTTAGTTCTCATCTTGCGATCCACGTCCACGGCACCATGCTCATCGAGCATGATGCCAGAACCATGCAAAAATCCCGTGTTTGGTTCCACCCCGGTTGCAACTATCACGAAATCAGCGGGTATCACATTATTTCCATGGCCCGATTCCAGTCCGGGATCTTTGAGGATAACATCTA
>WJJB01000260.1 GCA_014729935.1 Candidatus Bathyarchaeota archaeon
CACTACCATCGTGAATTGCTTGGATGTTGAATTGGCTAGAGAATCGTGGTATCTCACGAGCGAGACAGAACCTCGAAAAGTCTTGAAAAAATTCAAGAATAAGAGATACAAGATGGTGAAGCAAACAATCGGTTCAAAAACTGGTTACAAGTGGTGGTTCACCAAAGATTATCTCCAAAAATCAAAGACAAAATTTGGTATTGAGACGTTAGTTCCACTTTCACGAAGAATTACAGAATTTCTCGAGCGAAACCGTTTAAAATTCAGCAAGATGGAAAAAACGGAGATCTTGCAAGAGATTCTCAGCGCATTTCCTGGGTCGAAGCTACCGGACTTGAAAACTATAACGGACATGTTGAAAAGCCACGGGTGAATCTTCTAGTTCATGGACGAATTGCCTGATGAACCAGATGCACCCCAGGGAAGGTCCTTTATAAGAAAAGTATTGCCATATACCCTCGCGATAGCAGGGGGAGCGATATTCTTCATCACGCTTATCTTGTGCTCGAATAACGTGCAGAATTTCCTCCTGGAAATCTTGACTTACTTCAAGAATTTCGACCAAGCATTGGGGACTTTATGGGCATTTATCTTCATGATCATCGGGAACGCGTCAAATGTGCCAGTGGGAATTCCTGCAACCTTCTTCTTCGCCAAGAGCATCAATACTGGGAAATTTTTTTGGGGTCATTTAACCTTGTATGCATTCGTATCGGGGTTAGGAGCGGCCATTGGGCAACTCGGCGTGTATTTGCTAGGCAGGGGTGCTGCAAAGGTGTTCGAGGATAAAAAATCAATCAAGAACATGCAGTACTTGGCAAGCGTTATCACGGATAGGAAGCGAATAGCCCCAGTTCTCGTGTACATCCTCGCATTCACCCCCATTCCCGATCAACTCATAATGATCCCATTGGGTATCGCGAAATATCCCATGAAAAAAGTTTTCATTCCGTCTGCTCTTGGAAAGTCAACATTCACGCTCTTCATAGCCATAGGTGCCACAATATTCAACCAAAAGGGATCGGCTGCTACCATCGATTCTATCATCCTTGAAATCATCTTCATAGCCGTGATGGCAACCATGTTCGTATTTTTCTTCTCGATAGATTGGGAACGCGTTTTCAGCAGGATGAAAGTGAAAAATCCCGGCGTTGAAGTCGGACAGGGAAAATCAGGTGCTAGCGAGGGGGATGAGAATTCCACAAATGGAATTACGAATCAGGAGGGGGATCGCAAGCCTCATCATCCTCATCGCCAGAGATCCCCATAACTTGCTTAAAATCGTAATTATCCAAGGAAAAATCAAGAATATTGTGGCAAACTGGGCAAATTTCGTTGTTTTGCAACCATGACGCCAAGCAGATGAAATGAGCGATTCTTTTGCAGTG
Organism: Candidatus Bathyarchaeota archaeon; assembly: GCA_014729935.1. Classification (GTDB taxonomy): domain Archaea; phylum Asgardarchaeota; class Lokiarchaeia; order Sigyniarchaeales; family Sigyniarchaeaceae; genus WJJB01. Next base: position 1,389 of record WJJB01000260.1, read on the forward strand.
AGGGCAGACGAGCAATTGACCCTCCTCCTTGATCTTATCCACCTTCTCGAAGCATACCATGCAATTTCCTTGGTCGGGGGCATCGTCTTCCAAGTCATCGTAAACGGGGACAAAGTATTCGTTAGACATCGGATCCTTTGCCTGAATCATCGATCGTGTTAATTGTTGGTACCTATCCACCACCAATAGCTTTGCATCACCTTGAATCTCGTAATCCACACCCTTGTCTGCTGCCATGATGAGACAGTAAAGTTCCTCCGAGGGTTTTCCTATGATCCTGAACGCAAGTGCCATATTCAACCACATTTCCGCATCATCTGCTCCCAAATGTATGATGCGTTTATAGCACTTGATCTCCTCGTCGAATTCGCTGGATTCACGGTAGCTCAGAGCCAATTCAAACCATATACTAGCATTCTCGGGTAGAATTTCAAGGATCTCTTTCAAAGTGTTGATTGATTTCCTGTATTCACCCTCGTTGTATTGCGCACGTGCTCTTGATAGTAACACGTTAGCCTTTACCTGTTGTTGCATTTCTTCATCGATTCCTTGATTCTCTGCAGGCTTCATGGCTTTCTTTCCCATGTTTTAACCATCTCCAAGTTGTGAATGATAGTACATGGCTACTGCACGCGGCACGTCAACATCAGACACGGTAGATAATCCAGTCCAACCTGGACACGAGTTGACTTCTATCACGGTCCAATCATCGGATTCACGAGAATAGATCATATCTATGCCAGCTAATTCCACGCTCATGGTTGATGCCGCCTTGATGGCTAGATCCACTGCTTCACGCGGGGGGTTGAAAGAGCGTGGTGTTCCTCCAGCGTGCACGTTTGCTTTCCATGTCGAAGGGGATGCGCTTTCCCTGATCATGGCTGCAATGCATTCGGTACCTACCATGAAGAGCCTTGCATCACAAGGGTTGGCAATATCTTCACCTGGTGGTGATGCGCTCTCAAGAAATTCCTGCAGGTAGAAAACCGAACCAAGCTGGTACAATTCCATTAAAACCCGCTCGGCATGGCCTCTCTCCTGTAACCTGAACATTCCCACGCCTTGGCTCCCGTACACGGGTTTCACGAGAACATCCCCCCCAAGGCGATCAAATGCAGCGATGGCATGCTTGAGATCCTCGGCAATCACGGTGCTCGGAGTGGGAATGCTGTTGGCATCAAGCATGATGGAAGTTATCGACTTGTTGAACGAACGCTCGGTTGCCATGGCAGAATTGATCAACCGGTACCCCCTGGTTTCAAGAGCATGAAGCAGGTCAAACCTGAAAAAACACCGGTTTAGCAACGAAATGCCGATACCACGGATGAGGAATCCATCCATCTCATCGACGCGGATCTTGGGATGAAAGAATGAGTGTTCCAAGTTTACACCCATGCTTAGGTTTGCAGGATCAAGAAAAAACGGTGTGATGCCAATACTCGAAAATGCCTTGGCTAGCTGCTGGTGTTCAATGCCACCGGTGTTACTGCATAGGATGCCGACATTCACGCAAGATCATCCCCATCAACCACGCTCCCATTAGAAAGCAAAATAAGAAAAAATGGTGCGAAAGATTACATGTCCAAGCCGCCATCGACCTCGATGGAGAAACCAGTAATGTAATCAGAATCGGGCGAGCATAGGAACTTCACTGAACCTGCGATATCTTCCGGTAAACCCATGCGTTGTAATGGAATGGCTGCAATGAACTTGTTGATGATCTTCTCGGGCATCTTGTCTGTCATGGGCGTCTTGATGAAACCGGGCTGGACCGCATTGCAATTCACGTTGTACCTGGACATTTCCTTTGCAATAGTTTTCGTCAAGCCGATCACGCCCGCCTTGCTGGACACGTAATTTGCCTGGCCGACGTTACCACCTTTTGCCACGATCGAAGAAATATTCACGATCTTCCTCTTCGGATATGCACTTGGTGCGGGACGATCTTCTCCAAGGTCCTCGGCGATCTTCTTGCATTCAGAAACCCATTTTGAGCACACTGCCTTGTTTATCAAGAATAATGCCTTCAGGTTGATATTCAAGACCATGTCCCAATCCTTCTCGGACATCTTGAGAAGCAGGGAATCACGGGTGATGCCAGCATTGTTAACCACGGCATCAACTTCCCCAAATTCGAATGATTTCTCGACCATGCGTTCCACGTCTTCATTGTTGGACACGTCGCATTTAACAGCGATAGCGTCCTTGCCCACATTTTTTATTTCCTGTGCGACGCTGGATGCGCTTTCCTCATCAATATCTACAACTACAATGTTGTAATCAAGTTCCTTAGCAAGCTTCAACGCAATGCCGCGACCGATACCGCGACCCGCTCCAGTTACAATAGCTACTTTACTCATGTTGATTCCTTCCTCCCTTGATGGATGCGACAGGTCACGTGTCATTAGCATCCATTGTAGAAGATAATTCTCATCATGTTAAATGTAATATAACTCTTTATCCATGGTGCAAAAGAATACCCACCATTTCAAATGCAGGGAAGATTAATACCACATGCTTCAGTTCAAGGCGTGGATAATCCGTAAACCATGCACCTGTTTTCCTTCCCTCATCATCCTTCGACGAACCCCGCAAGGTATCCCTTGCTTAAGATTAATAACCATGGCTCATTCCATGCATTGATCGAGGCGATACGACATGGTGCAAGAAACCATTGTAGCATACATCTTGATTACTACCACGACGAAGGGTCCAGATGACATCTTGAATTTTCTCCAAAAACAGGATATTGTGAGCGAGGCATGGATCGTCTACGGCGATTCTGATGTCGTTGCAAGAGTGGAGGTCCCCAGGTTTCAAGAATTGACCGATCTCATTTTTGCCCTACGGAAGCATCCAGAACTCAAGAATACAAAAACATACGTGTGTAGCACGTGATGGGAAAGGGGTCTTTCATTCCCCATTGAATATGTTTTTTAGCCTTTCCTTGACGGCCTCGATATTATCTTCATCCAAGGACCAGAGATCCTTGCCATAATCTTCCACTGGCTTGTTTCGATGTAAAAGTCCAAGAACAAGCAATAACGCGTTCTTCACGATGATCTTGGGGTCGGTATTCTCGTTTAGATCTCCGAGCTCATGGCACACGTCAACGATAACCTTGCCTATTAGCGCATAGTCAATATTTTCCTTGCCGAATTCCTTGATGATGGGAAGATACAGGTCTTCTTCATATTTTTCGAGGAACATTGTTCTTTTTCAGCTCCGTACAGCTGTTACAGGTATATAAATTTCGCTTGATGCGGGGATTAATTTCCCACGCACGGGCTTTCTAATAAACAGCGGTGTTACAAGGATTAAAATCCATCATAATATATGGATATTATGACTTATCTCGTGAAAATAAGGGATTAGAAATTCCCTACAAGTGGAATCAAGGATTAGAAACGGCATGGTATTGATAGATGTGGAGGATACCAAGATCGAAAGACAAGATTTCAGTCCAAGTGCAATTCCCGTGGAAACTTTTCCAAGATTTTAACCAATGAGCGATACCGGTTCACGTTCCCGTTGAATTTTTCCGATAATAATCCCGTCTCTGCGAGTAAAGGAGAAATGCTACTTTGAAATAATTTGACCAAGCCAGGATCGCCCTCGCTCATTACGATGAAGAAGAACTTATCTGGAGTTAGAGGTGTCGTCTCGGTAGAATTTATGCTTTTAATGGGGAAGAAATTGATGGAAATATTTCGCTCGGTGAATGATACAAAATCTGAAAACCGGATAAGCATGTAATTGCATGTGGTACCCTTTTCTAACGATTGAAAGAGAAGCGTCGATAATTGGGCCGAGATCAAGTTCTCCAAGATGGTGTCCTTCTCATCTTCTTCCATAGCCGTGAATCTAAAATGTGATGAGAGATCTTGGTAGAACATGGTGGCAACAGGAAGTCCTTGCACCGAAATGCAACTGAATAATAGATCCATCTTCTTGGATCTCTCTTGAGGTGCATTTACTAAAAAGCTGGCAGCATCTTCAGAAATCAAATTATAACTCATCATGGTTTCGGAGAAGATTTCGTCGCACTTGGCTGTAAAATCCGTTGGATCCGCCATGATTTTATCTAACACTTTGCGCTTTACCTTCATGGCATCAATGAATTTTTCAATGAATAATTCGAGCAAGGAACCTGCGATTGATTTATCTTGTATTTCCGAGGTAGGATAATCCATGCAAAAATGAAGTGTGATGGATTCACGCTTATCTTCGAATGTTTTGGATTTCAAGAGGAGCCGGTGCTCTTCAGAGTGATTTACTTCTTGCTCGTGTATCCTGAATGGCGTGTGGCATATAGCATCCAATCGACCGTCCCTAATATTCCTGGCAAAACTCAAGGCGAACTTGATAAGGGACATGTAACTATCGATTTCCCGTGAGGAAAACCACAGAACCGTCTCATTACCTTCCAAAATTCCAAATGTTGGCATCTCGCGATTCCTTGGAGAAAATTAATTTCTTGTGATTAGTAACTGTGATAAAAACCATGTAAGTCTATCCCTAACCTGTTAAAAAGTTAACTTTAAGGCTCTAAACGTGTTCTGGGAATTTCTGATCAGTCTTGATC
>WJJB01000261.1 GCA_014729935.1 Candidatus Bathyarchaeota archaeon
GATAGCAATAGGCTACGATTGGAATGGGTTTCTGCTAGCGAGGGCAAGAAGTTTGCTGGAATCGTGGATGAATTCATAGATGATATCAAGAACGCTGGGCCGTTGATGAAACATTCTTCAAGAAATCAAGATTTAGTCCAAGTTAAGCAAGGCATGAGCAAGAAAGCGTGAAATGTGATTATCATGGAAAATAGCCAAGAACTGATCAATGTTAACGATCTCCAACTGGATTTCCGGCACGAATTAAGTGCCATGATTAACGGGAAATCATTACTTAATTGCATTCAATGCGGCGTGTGCAGCTCGGGTTGCACCGTGTCTGAATGGATGGACCTGCAACCTCATCTGGTTGTCTCTTCCCTCCTGTTAGGCATGAAAGAACGTATATTATCATCAAGAGCCATCTGGATGTGTTCCATTTGCCACCGGTGCACGGAGCGTTGCCCGAAATCCGTGGATTATTCATTCTTGCTCACCTTGCTTCGCAATCTCGCGATAGAGGAGGGTCACGCACCTCCTGAATACACGGCTGATCTTGAAAACGTGTTTTCAGCTGGATTCGCACTCCCTCTTCATGGTTCAATGTTTAAATCAGTCAACAGGCGCAGGGAAAGGAACGGATTGCCAGAACTTGCCCCTGCCGATGTTGAATCCATACGCTCCATCATACAAGTAACTGGGTTAGACCGGTGCATGAATAAAGGAGATGAGCAAAGCAATGTTGAATGAGGAATACGCATTATTCCTGGGATGCACCATTCCCATCAAAAATCAGGAATTCGAGAAGGCATCCCGCTTGGTCCTGGGAGAACTAGGCATGTCCTTGGAAAATATGGATGGAGCAGGTTGTTGTCCAAATCCCGTTGCCATCCAATCGCTGAACATGGAAACTTGGATGGCTCTCGCTGCAAGGAATATTGCCATCGCAGAAACGCTGGATCTTGACGTGTTAACCTTGTGCGCTGGCTGCTTCGAGACCTTGCGTTCTGTAAACCACATGCTCAAGAATGATTCGAAATACAAGCGCAAGGTGAATGAGATCCTTGGCAAGGCAGGATACGAATACATGGGATCACTCGATGTGCACCATTTCGTTAGTATTTTATCCCAAGATGAAATGCTTGATAAGATCAAGTCATTAGTTACCCGGAATCTTGATCTCAAAGTTTCTTCCCATTATGGATGCCATCTCATCAGGCCATCAGCCCACATGAATTTTGACGACCCCGAAAGGCCTTTATCAATAGACAAGATAATGAAAAGGATCGGCGTTCAGACGCTAGATTCCAGTGAAAAAATGACCTGCTGTGGGTATTGCGCGAGATTGCACCCGGAAATCGGCCAAGCTCTTTCAGAGCGGAAGATGATGGAGTTGCAAGGGATTAACGCCGATTGCGTGGTTGCTGCCTGTCCCGCATGTGCGAATCAACTATCCAACGCGCAACGATTGCACAACAAGGAGGAAACAAGCAGCTCTGAACTCGATGTTCCCATCTTGTACGTGACCGAATTGCTTGCACTGGCATTCGGTCACGAACCACGGGAGCTGCGCATGAAAACGAAGATGATTCGACCAACGGCGCTTCTTGAAAAGATTGCTGAAAATTAGCAATCATCTCCCTATAGCATGCTATCTGATTGATCGTGAACGTCGTGGGTTCATCGTAACTAATCACCTGATAGTCTTGATGTGGATGGCGGGTCCTTGCTACCTCCATCCCCTGCTCCATCCATGATTCTTACCAGGTGTGGCATTCCGCGCCATATTTTTTTCCCATGGGTGAGACACATTCACGCCAGTGATGATGATACCCAGGAGGGTTTTTGGAAGGTGGAGTTCAAACTGTCCACAATAGATTGAACTATCACGCCCTAAACTAAAGGGGCGGGTTTCCTCTCGCAAGACAGATAAATTTCGAGCGCGCCCGGTGTGCAAAAAAGGGAGAAAGATATGATTTATCACAGGACACGACGTAACTCATCTGCCACCGCCCCCTCTCCATGTTCCTCGAAAATGGCAATGGTAGCGTCCGATTCCAGCATCATTCCGGCTTCTAGCAAGCGTTGCAAGCCGACATATGTTGCAAGGCTATCATTGTTGAGTAACCGGAAGATTGCTAATCCCAATGCCGTGGATTTGATCAAGGATATATCCTCGGATTCCAAGATGAGATCAACAAGTTCTTCAGTTATTTCATCCAATTTCCTTTCATCGCACATTCTTGCCGATTGATAGAGTATCTCGCGCTCCCGATCAGAGTATTGTTTTATTTTGGCTTTTTCCATTCTCATTCACCTAGTGTATTCCACGTGAAAGACGATACACGGTATGAACAAGAGTTTATCAAGTATTTATGTATTTGGGAAGAAAATGGGAAGGATAACAGGGAAAAAACGAGGAATATTTCCCAAATTCACACCATCCACATCCGATTTTACCACTTGTTTTAAATATCTCAAGGGAAAACCGAACCACTCGGTTTTAAGCAATCCAACGGGGGCTTAAAACGGCTCCATGTTTGAATCACGTCAGGTGCAACCAATGGTTTCTTGCCTTCCGAAAAACGCATGAATGGGTCCCATTCTAGGAAAGGAAAATTACGTGAAGCCAAGGGGGAAACAAGTGGAGAGTGAACTTTCAGTCTATTTAAAAAGCCAATTTGCCTTCCTTCGTTGAAACAGGTGCAATCCTGTAACCTTCTAGGGCAATTTCACCTTGACAGTAATGGTTCCATCCCTGCAGCCACCGTGGCCATCCCGTCCAATCAATAATCATTTAAGCACCCGTGGGGATTGATACGTGATGGGGAAAAAACCAACGAATAATCCATTTTCCATATACATCAGGCATGATCCCAATAATCCCCTGGATCACGGTTATCTTTATTTGACCGAGCACCACGACGATCCCGTGATTCCTCATCCCGCTTATTACCTCAAGGAGGTGATTGAAAGGGCATATTCGGTTTTTATGGAGTTTCATCCATCATTTCATTCTCCAAGTGCATTAATCGCATTAATGGTGGGTGCCACCTTGGAAAGCGTGGATGCGATAGTCCTTAATGCAGGTGATGATGGTCTTGGAGAGCAATTGCTTTCATTGATGGATCACTGGCAAAGAAGCCTCGGGGATCTTAATTCACGCACTGCAGCTTTCAAGCGCCCTGATTTTTTTATCAAGTTGGACCATTCTCTCTTCTCGTTACCAGAAACAGACCTAGAAAAGCTACGGGTATCCGGTGCAGATGGCATTATCATCCCTGAATCGTATAATCCCGTGAAGCTCATGAATGTATTTTCCTTGGCTCGAGAGTTCGGGTTGCGTGTGTTAGCAACCGCCAATATTTATACGAAGCCTCGGCAGATCAAGTTCGCCTTGAAAGTTAATCCTGCCATTGAATTACCTGATTCCATCATGGAACGCTTTGAAGACGGAGCATCCATGCAGGCTGGAATTGATTTCCTTTTCGAATTCATATCATTTATCAGGACTTTTGACGTGGAAGGTCTTATCATTCAAAATGCAAGGATCGAATACTTGGAGCCAATCATGAACCAAGCTGTATTCCTCAAAATAGATGAGAAATATGGAAGGTAGGACAGGGAAATTCTCGTGATCAGGAAGGAATTGGAATTACAAGATGGTAGTGTCGAGTCAGAAGTTAAAAATCTTGGACATTCTTAGACACGAGGCCGCACATGGGTGTAAAACCGGCCGGAAATAATTACAACCATGGTTTTACACGTGTACATCTCGATCGCGGCCAGCATCCTTGGCGCGTTCACGAAAACGTTGCGCCGGTGGGATGAAGGGGAGCAATTCAAACCCTCGTTCCGCACACCTGGGAATCATTGCCGTTACGACCTGCAACGAGCGCGCAGGTTCAAGAACGAGCGCAACGCGTTGTTTCGTGAAACCAAACGCGTTGAACGTGAGGATGAGGCCCGGGCAATGGAGGTCGCCATTCTCCACGCGGCATCCCTGGACAAGGGTA
>WJJB01000262.1 GCA_014729935.1 Candidatus Bathyarchaeota archaeon
ACCTTTACCATCAGGAAGGAAATCTCATCATCCCATTACTTATGGAACCTCGATACGGAATTCATCGAGAATAAAGTTGAATTGTATACCAAGAACGGGTTCATCGATTCCAAGGCAAGGGAATTGCTCGAGCATATCGCCAAGTTGAACAAGGAGAAGGGCGACCACGAGTCCAAGCGAAATGACTTGGAGCAGGAAATCAACGCCATGGATCTGGACCAATCAAGAATCCGGAAGAATCTAAAGGTGCTTGGCGACTCCCAACCCGAAAAAGCACTAAAAGAACGGTTGGTTAAGAAATTATCCAAGCAAGAGGCTCGTTACGAGGGAATAAAACAGGAACTAGAGGACTTGCAAAAGGATATAAGTTCCATCCAAGAGAAGATAAAAGATATTTTCAAGAAGCTGGACGCGCTGTGATTTCCACGCCTGCTTTCATTCCTCGTTCCCATTTTTTTTATAGGATTGTTGCTTTACCACATCGTGTAAATCATGAACCTGCAAGATGTTGAAGAAGCCTACAGGCGCGTTGAAGGTATGGCAAACGAGACACCCGTGCTCACGTCGAGAACCATCGATGGCATGCTTGGGTGCAAGGTGTTTTTCAAGTGTGAGAATTTCCAGCGTGTTGGTGCATTCAAGTTCCGCGGCGCATACAATGCAATTTCGCAATTAACACCAGATGAAAAAAAAAGGGGGGTCATCACTCATTCTTCAGGCAATCACGCGCAGGCAGTTGCCTTGGCATCAACCTTGCTAGACGTGAAAGCCGTGATCGTCATGCCGGAAAACGCTCCAAGTGTCAAGGTCCGTGCGACTAAAGGATATGGGGCTGAGGTGGTCACGTGTGGTCCCAATCCTGGCGATCGAGTTGCAACGGTCGAGCCCTTGGTGGAAAAACATGATTACGTCCTGATACACCCGTACAATGATGAACGGATCGTGGCAGGTGCAGGAACGGCTGCGTACGAGCTCGTGAAAGAAGTAGGTGAATTGGATGCAATATTCTGCCCGGTTGGTGGTGGAGGTTTGCTTAGCGGAACATCCATTGCAACAAAAGGAATGTGTCCTGATGCGACCGTGGTGGCAGTTGAACCCGCGAACGCGGATGATGCCTTCCGTTCCATCCGCGATGGCCAAATTTATCCCTCGGTTAATCCAAACACCATTGCAGATGGCTTGCGAACTTCCCTTGGAACAGTTACCTTCGAGATTATCAAGGAAAACGTCGACGAGATCATCTTGGTATCCGAAAACCAGATCATCGATGCCATGCAACTCTTGTGGGAGCGCATGAAGATCATCGTGGAACCATCTGGTGCAGTACCCCTTGCTGGACTTTTATCGGGCAACGCTAGCATGAATTTGGAAGGGAAAAAAGTGGGGGCGATCCTTTCTGGTGGTAATATCGATCTGGAAAATTTCTTCACGAAATTAAGGCAAAAGATAGAATCAAGCTAGATATAAGGCGCGCGATGATGATAGGCGTTGTCTGAACACCCATGATGAAAAAACCGCAGTCTGAGCGCCACCCAAATCCCAGTCCCTGCAATTCATCATTTTATTGGAATGTCTGGCAGGGCGATTCCCGTATCGATACCTGGTAGTAATCCCCTTAGTGCAGTGGACACGTATCCAGCACCCCAATTCCTCCCATGACCCACGCACCCGGCAGACACTGTCCTGCTTGAGCAACCGTGGAACCTTCCATCCTTGTATAGTGTCCTGTACACACCTAGCGCGGCACGGGCAATCAAGAGTGCATCCACGAGAAAGCGCTCATCTCCCGTGTACCGGTGCAGGAGAACAAGGGTTCCAGGAGATAATGGTGCAGGCAATACTTTTCCATTCTCCCCGGTCATTATAATTCTCGCCATGTCATTTCTCATGCCAATGGCGTTCTTGAAATGCTGGAAGGCATCGGAAGACCAATTCACAGCTGGATTGAAGGATATCTTGGTTCCGGGAGCAAGGAAATTGTATTGATCCCGAGCCTTCTTTATTGATTCTTGTAATCCATCTAACCTTCCCTCCCGCTGTAATCGCCAGCATAACTCCCCCAGTGGATGTGCATAAGGCAGACAAAGTTGATCGTGAACAGGTGCGATGATACGCTCGGCAGCATCTAGGAAAACCGCATTACCGGTTTTTTCATGAAGATGAAGGAAGAGATCGGGAGTGCCGTTTGCCACGTGAATTTCCGATCGACTCCTGGTATCCAAGTGCTTGGGTGCCGCGCCAATGAACGTGAACAAGGCCTTCTTGAATTGTCGGTGCTTTTTCTTCCCCTTGTCATCATCCAAGAAGACGGGGACATCGATTGAATCACGAATTTGCCTTGCCCATTCACCAGCGTAGGCAAGGATGAATTGTTCAAGTTCTTCTTGCCTTCCACGGGCAAGCCCCAACCATGCGAGTCTAACCATGCGCAGGTGCTCTACAATGTTCAGTTTATCCCTTCCAAGGCGTTTGGAACCGAGAAACATGCTGGTAAACCGGTTTGTTCCAAAGTTGTACCATGGCCGTCGTTTCTTACCTTGATGCACGATATGCAAGGCTGCTCGCCATAGCTGGTCGAGGAGTGGCTGGCATCCTGGATCAATTTCCAGTAACCATGCCAGGAAAATCGTGAAATGCTCCGTCCCGTGGTGCACTTCCTGCCGCTTGTGATATCCGTCCGGTAATTTTTCCTTCGACCATTTCGAGGCTGCTTCGAAGCGCTCCAATGCAAACTCGCGAGCTGAACTGTCGGGAATAAGGATATCATATTCACGCCATGATGTGAGAAACGTTCCCTCGTCATGCACGCCCTTCCATGGTGTTCCCTCGTGCCGGTTTCTTGACGCATCTAACCACGAAGCCAATTCATCGAAAAGTGCCTGCTTTGCGAATTCGATGCTTGGATCGCTTGGGATTTCATATCGTTGTTCCATGTCCCTTCACTTGATATACTTCAGAATCCTGTAACAAAAAACTTCCCATTCAAGTGTCATGAGAAGGAGAATACTCGCCTGATCAACTTGAAGTTCCTCCAGACCTTGAGGCTGAATAACATCCGGAGAATGATCCTTGCTCTCTGCCACCGGGAACCAATGAAGAATGCTCCCAAGTTTATCCCCGAGAAGGTCCTGCAGAGCCGTTCCAGCTCCCCCTTGTCGAGATCCATGATACCCGTTATCATATTAGCCTCGAATTCCACACCTTGGAATATCTTGCTTTCTATCCAGCCAGTGTATCGATTGCTTGCTTTGGAGCGCGATCTAACATCCTTCGCCTGAAGCATCTCGATAGCAGTGGTTCCTGCTGATCTTCCGAGAAGCATGGCAATGGCGATAGATGAATGACCAAGTGGCGCTATAGCGTCTCCAGTACCGATGAAATTCCCGATTATGAGACGGGACGGGCGTTGGAGCACCATTCTGCAAGCTTGCAATCCCACAGTTTTGCCTTTCCTTACCATTTGCCGCATCCAATTAACCTTTAAAATGGTAGATTCAAGGAGAGTCACTATGCTCGGTAAATGTGCAGGCCATTCAGGAGTTTCATGTCGTACAGTTAACAACAGCATGCCATCATTTTCCCCCATGCTGTGAAAGATGATGGCAAGGCTGGGGAGTTCACTTCCACCAGGGAAGAAGACGGCAGCTTGACCCCGGAGGTGTTCGGGAATGGCTATCCCCTTCAATGTCCGAGCGACCATCGTTAAATACCCCGTGGGGAGATCTTCAAACAATCCTGCATCTTGGCTGAGTTTCCTGGATAACCCGCTTGCGTCAATAACGAGTCGTGAGGGGAATGAGCCACGTGTAGGGGATATCACTCCTACTATTTCCCCGTTTTCACGGAGCAACCCGGAAATCCTGCAACCTGTTTTAATGATTGCCCCAGATGCCACTGCTTCTCTTTTCAATAGATCTAGCATTGCCTGCTTGTCAACTTGAAAAACCAAGGATGCTTTCTCGCCCTTCGTGATTTGCATCCCGAACCTGCATCCAGTAGGTGTCATGAAATACATGTTCTTGGGATGATCGATGATCATGTCATCGGGAATCATGATGCCAGCTTGCTCGAACCATGCTCCTTCCCGTGTTTCTCGAAAGGTGATGAAACCATCAACGGGCGACATCATGCACCCGCATGGATGATGTAACATGCCAACACGTGGATTTTTCTCGAAAATAACAGTCCGTAAGCCCGCCTTGGCACATTCCCGTGCGGCCATTAGTCCTGAGAGCCCTGCACCCACGATGGCAACATCGATGATATCACTTGACGCATTCATAAACTTAGGAAAGGTGGTACTTCCTAAAAGATATGGCTTACTTGCGTCGGGTCGCAATATACCTTCCCACCATGGTTTCAAAAGCGCCGTTCCCTGATGACTAGTGATCCGGAATACATTTCTCCCTGTCCCATCCTGCGAAAGATCACTTCTTCTATTTCCTTTATCACCGGTTCAGGCAAAACGCAATAATCCTCACCATGGTAAAACCCGGTGAATTCCAAGTAAGCAAATAGTGGGGGGATTTTATTCTCGTCGAAGAAATTCAATCCCAGATATATGAATTCACCGATATCGTTATCCCACGTTAGATGCAAGAAGCATTGCCCTTCTGGAGAGAAAACAACACCCCCTGGATTGAGTGCCCCTGTTTCTTGGTCGATGGACGGCGGTTGGTATCCAATCCTGGTGAAACCACTTTCGGGGCCATCATCCATGCACTCCGGGGTATTACAAGGTGCTCTTTGGTGTTCCATTGATCATCCCTACGTGATCATTGAATATTTCTTCAAATAATCCTACATTTGTATCATCCACGTGTTGCCTGCTTTTAAACACCCGGTCGATGCAACCTCCATTAGACAAGGTGGTTGCAAGGGAACCATGATTACTTCCTGCTACCTGCGCCGATGATGCTTTCGTGAATGGAAGTCACGGGAGTGTGGTATTCTCGCTATTCTATCTATCAGCATCATTTCTTGCAGCGCCTTCTTGATTCTCCACGTAGATAGTTCGTCAAAAATGGAAGATGAAAAATCGACAAAAAGCACCAATAGTCCAGTCACGCCATATCTATACATGAAGGGATGAATGCAATGATAAGCCCGCGTTACTTTCATCAGAATTAGTCGAATCCATCACGTGGCGTGACATCGTGAATGAGAAAATGGCACCAGATCGACTCATAATTTCCAGAGATATTCTATATAGATTCAGGGGGCAATTTTTTTCCTGTAGTGGGAAAAAGGCTTGATGCAAGCAATCACGCATTTCCTGGAGGGAAGCTTGATCGCATGATTGTTGCCCAGGAAAATCAAGCATCCTTTAGATAAGGTGCTCGCTCTCTCGCTAGCTTTCATGTGACCTATCTTAGGATTGTTCCTTGGGCTGCAATTGCCAGCGCTCTTATTGGTATCGTAGATTGGGAATCTTGCGACCACTTGGATGGGATTACGGGTGGACCATGCATCAAATGCCGAACTGGGTCTATTAAAACTTGATGGGCGGTATCCCACC
>WJJB01000263.1 GCA_014729935.1 Candidatus Bathyarchaeota archaeon
ATCGAGGGTATTCCAATTCAATCCCGGGATGTTGTATTGCGAGAGGAATCCGAGGGCAACCGGGAAATAGCGTGTTCCCCTGTTGAAGCTCTCGTTAAGCTTGGCAATGAATGGTGCCCAATCAAAACTGATGGAGAGCGGTCCCAAGGATGAATTCACGTTCAATCCAGTGACCAAGTCGTGCTTCATGTTCCAATCCAACCGGTGATCCGCATAGAAATCCCACCATTGCTGCTCCTCCGGTATACTCCAGATGATCTCGGTGGCAATGTGTCGTTCCAATGGAACGGTGAAGTTGTACACCTCCACTTCCAAGATGAAGGTCACGTCACGATGGATGTATTGCCGTTCGATCCCGGGTGGTTGTGCACGATAATCCCTGCAATGGAATTTCATGGTTGCTTGATAGATGCCAGGTTCAAAGGAATCATTCCGGGGTATGAAAACATCGATATAAAAGGGATAATTGGATTGAAGATTTACCGATATGCTGGTATCGAGCGGGGTGAAGGGTTGCAATTGATCGGGGTATTGTTTCCCAAGCTGTTTAACATATCCAACATTGAACACGCTAATGTTCCCCTTGTCAATGGACGGTCCCGCCCCCTGGTGGATGAGGTCGGAGGTTGGCTCGAAAGACAGGACGTTCAGGTTCTTGATTCTTCGCGGCGTGAATATGACTTGGATACCTTCGTGCTCCCCTCGCGCCATGGAAATCCGTGCTTTGGCATTTACAGGTGATGCAGCGAGGTTCGGGCGGTACCCTGCATCAATATTTCGGAGACTACTGGCTTCCCATAAGTAATACTCGCCCTTATAGGTTCCAAGCACGTGCTCTGTCGTGCCCGCGCTTGTCACCAGGACCGGGACGATGGTGGCTGTTACCATGGCAAGTGAAAAAACCAAGATCATGGACATCTTGGCCGTATCATCCCACTTGAACCCGCGTCCAGCAGTTCCTTGGCGTGAATGCATGGTGATGCTGCTTGTAACCTCCTTGGCAGGTGTGAAGCTCTCCACCCTTGCGGCACGGGATCGCCGGTTACGCAATCCCTTGTTCCAAAAACCCTTCATGGAGGACATGATCCGGCCGATGATGAATAGTGGTATTCCCACGAAGCAGGATGCAATGGCAATTTGCCATCCCAGCTCGTCGTACACCTCCGACTTGACCGAGATGCCATAGACAAAGGCACCAACCATCATGAAGGTTGCTATCGCTCCCCATGCAATTTTCGAGAACCTGCCCGTAGCCATGTGTCGCGCGTGGAGACTACCTGCAAGTACCGCTCCTGGAAGTGAAAAACCCGATATCAACAGGAGAGTCGTGTGCTTGTATTCCATGGCATATGGCGTGGAAATACTCACCAATGCTAACAGGAGGAGAAGGATTAGGGGGGGAAAGAGCATCATGAACCTATTCTTGATGATCTTTGCGAGAATGACGAAACACACCGATCCTAGGAACAAGATCGGGAAGAAATCAATCCACAGGGGCAAGTAATTGGGTTTTGGCAGTAATTGATTGACAATCAGCGCGTTAGCCATGATCATGGCAAAGATGGGCAAGAAGGAAAGGAACGCCTTGACCACGTGCAACGAGCCATTGCGACCATTTTTGATTATCTCCTTGATCGATCCCGGGGTCGTGGTGCTCCCGCCCTTGATTGCGTCAACGGAATTCTTCATCCGATCCCCGTTCCCGGCGCCCGTGATGATGGAAGTGAACAAGAAAATTGCTTGAATGGCTGCAATCACCAACATGACAGCGAGGCCCCAGATTGCCCCTGCATGAAGGAAAAGCGAAACGAGTATCCACCCCAGTCCAATCACGGTGACAGTCCCCATGAGCAGGCTGTTCTTGTCGCGCTTATAGGGTTCCACGTTTGCATCGAAAAATCCAGTGCTCGAGATGAACAAGTTTCCGAGCAATGCCGAAAAAAAGAACATCACCGGATGGTAGGAGTAGGTCCATTGCAATCCAAGCCATTGGACCAGTGGCAATCCCACCCATTCATCAACCGAGAACAGGTCGATCATGAACACCAGGCACGTGATGAAGGTAAACATGGCAGCAATGAATTGGACAACCTGCCGCTTTCTTGCGTCTGGTACCCACAGTGGTCCAGTAATGATAACGAAAAGGCATGGGACAATGATGGCAATCATTAATCCAATGAGGAGTGCATTTGACGTTAGATCAGTATCCATGAAGGGAAAGAGCGCGCTAATCACCAGGCTGAGCGCGAAGATCATACCCACGTTCGAACCCGTGATGAGGTATCGTGCATGCGGTTGCACTCTTTCCAGCTTGTTTTCTCGCATGGCTATACTATTACCAAGCATCTAAATAAAACATGGTGTAGCCATGCACCCACATGCCAGGTTGAAAACGGGATGCCAAGGTTATTCACAAGTTGGAGCTAGCTTGTCTTGCCAGGGCTTGATCTGCTCGTATGCATGGGATAGCTGCAACACGGTCAGGTCGTCAAAGCGCCTTCCGATGATTTGCATTCCAACCGGAAGCCCTTCCGTGGTGAAACCTGCAGGAACCGTTGCCGCCGGGTGTCCCGTGAAATTGAGCGGGTAGGTGAATGGCATCCAGCCAGTAGGTGAAACGCCCTTTCCATTGATCTTTTCGGGATACATCATCCCAAGCTTGAACGGTGGTATCGCAGTTGTGGGTGTCACCAAGATGTCATATTCCTTGAACACCTTGTACAAGGCAGCATAGATCTTCCTTCTTTCTGCCAGAGATCTGAAGATATCGAGCCCCGAGCTGGTTTTGCCAGCTTCCACCATGCGCACCAGGTTGGGATCCATGTCTTCCCGCCATTTCTTGATCTTCCCGCGGAAATCGTAGCCATACATGGTGGTGTACCAGATATAATACCCCGTTTCAGGGTTCCTCATTTTCATCTTGACCGGTTCCACGGAACAATCAAGAGCGGTGAATTCATCCACTGCCCGGTCCACTACATTCTTGACCTGGTCGTCGATCACCCTCGCGTGACCGAGGGTTGTCGAATAGGCTATCTTGATGCGTTCCGGGTGTTCATGAATGTGTTCATGGTACATGATATCACACCCGGGGAGCGAGTACCTATCCGCCTCGTGGGGTCCTTTCATGGCATCCAACATGAGAGCGGCATCCTCCACGTACCTTGATATCGGCCCATAATGCGTGATCAACTCCCCGGCAATACCCGTGGTGGGATGAACTGGGATCCTGCCAAAGCTTGGCTTGATGGCAAATACCCCGCAAAAACATGCGGGATGACGAAGAGATCCTCCCCCGTCACTTCCCAGTGCAAGGGGACTCATACCACATGCACAGGCAGCAGCGGCTCCCCCGCTGGAACCACCGGGTGTTCGTTCCAAGTCCCATGGGTTCTTGGTCTCGCCAAAAACCTTGTTCTGGGTGGTCCCAGAATGGCCAAATTCAGGCGTATTGGTTTTTCCGAGCATGACGATACCGGCGTTTTTCAACCGTCCCACTGCCACGTCATCTTCCGTGGGAATGTTGTGTTCGTATATTTTCGAGCCGTGCGTGGTCCTGATGCCCTTCGTGTCCATCAAATCCTTGATAGAAGTGGGGATGCCGTTCAGTAATGGCACGGTTCCACCTTCCTTTACCCTCGCGTCAGCTTGACGTGCCATGTCGCGTGCGAGGTCATAGGTCGGCGTGCAATACGCATTCAGCACGGGATTGAGTTTCTCCATCCTGCTTATCATGATCTCCACCAGCTCGGTTGCGGTGAGATCTTGCCTCTCGATCCTGTCCCGCATCTCCACGGCTGGTAAGAAACACGTGTGTTCATTTCCCATGGTGTGTTTCCTCTACGAATGCTTATTCTCAAATCCTTTAAAACCTTCCCGAGCTTGTCTTTCCAAGGAGATACCACATGGCCATACTGGATTTCATGCCGCTTTTCATCCAAGCCGGGGTTTCATTTTCATCGGATTGGTACTACCACGAGGCAGGGCTTTCCATGGACGAGAACACCATGACGGATCCCGCCAAGCGGTTGGAATACAAGGTGAACGCGATCCGTTACGATGAGCGGCGATTCCCCAAGATCTTCATGCCATCGGGTTCCCCGCGGGCGGAATCAACCATTTCCCCAGGATTGGGATGGGGCGTGACCACCCTGGCATCCTGCCTTGGTGCAAGAATTCGATTCAATCCCAAGATGGACCCCACCGCTATTCCACAGGTAGATATCCACGATATCAACGTGTTCGAAGATATCGCGGTACCAGAGATGCATGATGCCTTGGCTCCCGTGTTCAGGGATGTGGACGCGTATGTTGACATGGGTTTTCGAAAGGGACAGATAGGCTTGCCGAACCTGCAAGGCCCACTCAATATCGCTTTCGAGTCGTACGGGGATAACCAGATCATGTCCTTCCTTGGCAGGAAGAACAAGGAGGATCACGTAAAGCATATCCTGGGTGTGACCTCGGAAACCTTCATGCAAGCTCACGAGATCCTGCGGAAGGAGCTTGGGAGACCCGCACAAGCGCGATGGACCGTGGCAGGATGCACCTACTACTACCTATCGCCGCGCACGTGGAAGAAATACATCATCCCCGTATTGCATGAATGCATCGATCGCCTGGGACCTGTTTCCCTGCATCATTGCGGGGTGGCAAACGCGGCACAACTGCAAGCATATTCGGAGATCACGTGGCAGGGACTCGAATTCGGGTTTGGCACGGATATTTGCATGGCACGAAGGACCATCACCAACGAGAAGCTTGGACCATTGAATATTTCCTGCAGGATGTCACCGTACAGGATGCTCAATCAGAATGCAGCGCAGATCAAGGCTGACGTGGAATGGCTTATCGAGAAGGGAGTAGGTGGCCCGCAACGTATTGCCGTGGTTGGATGCCCGCACGGCACACCCGACAAGAACATTTACGCAATGTGGGACACAATCGAGGCTCATAACCGAAGGAAGGCGGAGGAGGAGGGAGAGGAATGGTAGCGGAAGTAGTAGCGGGATTGGTGTTGCGATCGGGAAGGGAGCGTGTGCCACGTGGAAATCCGGAGGCTGAGCAAAAGAACGACCCTATGCACCTTCACTGAGCTCGAAGGCTATCCCACGAACGTCTTGCTGTTGGAAGGTAATGCGCGGATATACACCTGCGACACCTTCCTAGGCCCTCGTGCAATGCAGGAAATCGAGCAGGAGGCATCTCTAGGATTCCATGGCACCAAGGAGAACATCGTTTTCAACAGCCATGGGGACTGGGATCATCATTGGGGAAATTGTTTCTTCCACGATACGTCAATAATCGCCCACAGGAAGACAAGGAACTGCATCATCAAAGCTGGGGACCATGACCTCTCCATGCATGGCCATCATGCGATGGGAAGGGTTATCATCACTCCCCCGAGCACGACCTTCACCCGTGAATTAACCTTTCATGATGATGGCATCTCCTTCTTCCACGCCCCGGGCCACACGCCAGATTCGTCTGCATGCATGGACTTGATCGATGGGGTGTTATTCGCTGGAGATGACGTGGAATATCCACTCCCCTGCATTTCGTCCCCCGACGTGTCTACCTTCATCAATACTTTAACCAGTTTTCTTGAAATGAAAGTGGCACTTGTCATCCCCGGCCATGGAATACCCGTGGCTGGATTGGACCTCGTGCGGGATAACCTTCGGTACTTGGAATCCCTTGAAGCGGGCAATCCTGCCGTTCCAAGTCTTCCCCGTGCTAGGGAAATCCATGGGGATAACGAGAAGGTGCTGCATGATGAATAATCACGGCTCTTGATGGTTACCTTGTTGGTCTTTGCCACGAACCATCCACGTGCAATTCGGTTGGTTAATGGAAAGGTACCATCCACGTCATACCCGTGTCATATTGCTCTTGAAATGCATTGGTTTGCGGGTTTAGATTGACTTGCACTGAAATGGTGACATGGTAAATGTGTCCTTCCTCTAAGAAAACGGCGCTCGACCGGCTTCCAACCACAATGAAGGATATCGTGGAAGACTTCCTGATCACCAAGAAGCTGGAAGAGGGACGTTCGGACAATACCATCAACGCCTACCGCCATGATCTCAAACTATTCTTCAGATTTTTAGAAAAGTTTACTCCATCGAATGATATTATCTTGGATACCTTGGGCAGCATCAAGGTGCAATTCATCAAGCGGTTTCTGCTCCATCTCAGCGAGAAGGGATACTCGAAGGCTGGCTTGGCTAGGAAGATCGCGACATTGAAGTCATTCTTCAATCACGCTCATTTCATGGGATACATCCAGTTGAATCCTGCAGCAAGGATCCGGAGTCCAAGGATATCCCGGGCAGAGCAACTACCGAAATTCCTTTCCCAGGATGAAATGAATGATATCCTGCAACACGCCCGCGAAAATCGCTGGATACAGGATTACATTCTCCTGAGATTCATGTATTCCACCATGTGCCGGGTATCCGAGCTTTGCACCGTGAAAGTGAAGGATGTGGATTTCAGGAAATCAATCGTCCACCTGCGAGGCAAGGGAAACAAGGAACGCTGGGTCCCCGTTGATCGGGACACCGTTATCCTCATTCAAGAACATGTCCTTCCCAAGCGGCAAGGCGTGAATGATGCCTTGTTCATGAACCGCCATGGCACTCCCGTGAAGCCACGGGTGGTGCAGCTGTTGTTCCAAGAGATAAAAGAAGAACTCCATTTCCCGGATAACAGGAGATTAACCCCACACGTCTTCCGGCATACCGGTGCCACCATGCTCAGGCGGAACGGGATGGATATTAGTGAGTTACAGGATATCCTGGGCCATGCCAGTCCCAACACGACCCGGATTTACGCGAAGAATGATATCAAGACGCTGCAATTCTCCTACAAGACAAAGCACCCGCTAAGCATCGAGTGAAACCAAGCATCCGACGAGGCATTTTCGATGTCGTCGGGAATTTTAAACCGGCCATGGCGAGCGTTTCCTCGAAGCTGGGGTAAAGAGCTCGATGAGTCTCGTGACAAGCATAACACCACGAGCCTCCCCGTGGGTTGGTCAACTTTTCGAGTTCACATTGTCTTGCATTTTTGTTCCTCAATTTAGACCGTTATTTCAAACCTCACCGAACTTGGACATGGCGGTCCGAGCCGGTGCGGTTACTGCCGTTCCCCTGGGGAACGGCGACCGGGTGATAACGGGCACCCGACGCCCTGGTACGGAGCCGTGGCGATGATGGCGCACCCCCAACGTTCCGCGCCGCGTTCAGGTCCGAATCGAGCACCAACCCGCACGTCGGATCGGCACACGTGAACGGTTTTCCCGTCCTGCACCGCCCTTTCCACCCCCGTGGCATCCTGATGATGTCCAGATTCGGGGGGGTTCAATCTAGCTGCTAGATCACCCCCCACTTCAGGGACGGGATGAATTTCGCCTCGTTTTCCAGATCTTCGATGGACTGGCACGTTTTTAAACGATGGGTTCGATGTCTATATCGTGGCGATAAACATGCGACTAGAGCATTGCATCAACGCCATCACGGGTTGGAAACCGTACCGCGGAAAGGCACGTTCCTAGAGAACGAGCAAGACGGGTCAACACGGGCACGGTGGTCGATAAAGGAAGAATCGACGGCCTTTAGAGGACGTGGTAGTTTAAAAGGTTCAAGTTCCATTGTGATCTTGAGTGAACGATGTTGGGGTACGATTTTTCGAAAACTGTAATCGGAGCGAGTATCATGGTCAATAAACGGGTTACAAGGGGATACCTCTTGTGCATCTTGCCAACCTTGTTCCTTTTGGCGGGGTTGCCATTTACCTTTACCACCACCCAGGGGGTGCAAGGTGAGTCTTGGATCATCAATGAAGATAAGTATTTCCATAATTTTCCCAAGGATGTTCCCGTAGTGTCTGGCATGGTTCAAGATGATTTCGTGGATGGATATGCAGTGGTGTGCGGGGTTAGCGATTACCCGGGGACCGTAAATGACTTGGAATATTGCGATGATGATTGCTTGGAGGTTGCAGCGATGGTAAAGAACACATTCAAGATTCCCGAAGAGCACATGCTACGGTTCATTGATGATAATGCCACAAAGGGTGCCATCATCACGGCAATTACCAATTTCTCGTCGTTAATGGATGAAAACGATTACCTCTTCCTATTCTTCTCGGGACACGGTAGTTGCAATCTTAGCACCAGTATTCACAGCTGGATTGCCGAATCACCGCATCCCTACCCTGATTATTATTCTAACTACTTCCACTATTCAGTTCCTGGAGCCGACATGATGCGGGTTCACTTCACCAGGGTCGAGACGGAGCAGGACGTGGACATCGTGTGGGTCGGGGATTACCACGAAACAGACTACTACTATGATTACATCACCGGCAAGGAAACCGATTACTGGTCCGCATGGGTGCCTACGGATGATATTTACGTGCAACTTGACGCAGATTTTAGCATCACGAAATGGGGATTCAAGGTAGACAAGGTGGAAGTGGGATATTACGCATCTCCTCATGAATTGATACCACATAACGGCTTGGAAATCGGGATCCAAGGTGGATACTTGGACCAGGTGCTTGATCAAGTCCCGGGCAAGGTGGTGGCTGCATTTGACTCCTGCCATAGTGGGGGTGTAGGAAGTGAAATTGCAGGTCCAAACCGGTACATCATGACGGCATCGCAGGGTGACGAGTTCTCGCTTGAGGATTCAGAAAGGAATAACGGCTTATTCTCGTATTCCTTCTTGAATGGCTTTTACCCATCACGTGACTACAATAACGATGGTGCCGTTTCATTCGAGGAAGCATTCGATTACATCAGACCAACCGTGATTAGCAGGTCGACCCAACTGGAATACACGCACCATCCGATGGAATTCGATGATATTACTGGTGAAACCATTATCCAACCAAATGCTGGTATCATTTCCATCTCAGTTGGTGGCAGCAAGAACTTGTCCATATCAGCTTATGTTTCTGGAATGGGCTTGGGACAAATGACCACCGCGTATTACAATACCACGAGTCAAGAGTATGCAATTCAATATGCCAATAATAGCATTCTTCCATTGACTCGAGATGGATTTTATCTCCTTGAAGTCGATGAACCTGCAGGATTCGATCCCGATGCGGCAAAAGTGATTTTGAACAACCACTACCGCTCGTTCACCGAGAGTGAAACGAGGGAACTCAATTGGGGCTATACATTTTCGGCATTAAATGATGCAGATGGAGATACCTTGGATGATTATTTGGAATTCTCGCTGGGCTCCAATCCGTGGGAAAATGACTCAGATGGTGATGGTTTGACAGATTCCGAGGAATATAGTTATGGATTCCATCCTGGCGTGAATGACATGGATTGCGATTATGACATGGATTTCATGACAAACCAATGGGAGATTGCGAACGGGTTCGACCCGCAACAGTGCAACTTGTACACCGATGCTGATGGCGATGGCCTGGGTGATGGATACGAGCACGCTATTGGAAGCAACATACTCGATCCGGATACGGATGGAGATGGAATGGGCGATTACTGGGAATTCCTTCACTCTCCCTACGTGAACATCTTCAACCCAAATGATATATTCATCGACGCTGATGGTGATACAATCTCCAACTTGGTGGAATGCCAGCTAGGCATGGATCCTGGATGCACTGATTCAGATCACGATTTCATGCCCGATCTTTTTGAATACATGAATGGTTTGGAAGGTGCCATAGACGATAGTAATATGGATCTGGATGGAGATGGATTATCCAATTACTTTGAATATAATGTGGGCACAAATCCCAGCAACAAAGATACAGATGGGGATTGGTTGAATGATCTCAGGGAAATCGAACAGGGTACCGATCCCGGGAATAGAGATAGCGACGGGGACGGATTTTGGGACGGCGTGGAATTCGGGCTCGGGAACGACCCACTTTCCAAGGCAGATTCTCCACTCCTTCACGTGATCGCTGCAATCCTATTGGTGTGCATTCCCATTCTATTCATCAAGCTCGCCAGCAGAAATGGGGAGAAAAAACCATTTAAGCGACCTTTGATTCCCGGACCCCGGCCGAAACACAAGTCAAGAATACAGAAGAGAGCACCCCTATCGCCAACTTCCTATCTAAAAAGGAGCTTCGTGGTTTCCTCCTACCAACAACTCAAGCCAAAATCAAGAACGGCTTTCTGCATCAAGTGTGGCGGCAAAATCATGGAAGGTAAATGCATTAATTGCGGATATACACCAAAAGGGGGTTTCATCTAAAATGGTTTTAGCAACCACCTACCGGCACTGCATGGAATGCGATACGAAAATGGTTAGATTGCGTTCGGTGAATAAATGCGAAGCTTGTGGAATCGAGATCTGCTCGAAATGCAAGAAAAACCACAAGGGGCTCTGCATCTGGTGCTATCAACGCGCGCCTGATAAACATTTGTGGTTGATCAAGTTTTCAACCTACATGATGATCCTTGGGCCAGTGCTCGCTCTATTCATCCCTGCACCAGTCCCACTTGTCTTCGCTGTCTCCAGTAACCCCAAGCTCACCTGGTGGAGCATCGCCTACTCAACGGCTTTTTTCCTTGTTTTCTTGATCCTTCGAATCAAGAATATTAACAAGATTAGAAGGATCAACACGTCAGACATCGAGTACGAGGAGGGAGCCGAGGTGATTGGGACAACACCAATGCCAAGTGCACCTTCACCTTCACCTTCACGAGAAGAGAGGGCGCCAAGTTTAGCACCCAAGTCAAGCAACCCTTGGGTTCCATCATCAAGCGCCAAGAATTTACCCGTGAACAGGTTCAAAGCATTTCAGTTAAATAACAAATCCAAGCTTTGCGAGAGTTGCGGGACCCCGGCAGGTGTTGAAGACGTCTTCTGCGTGGCTTGCGGTTCAAGGGTCGAGGTAACCGATGACGAAAACCAAGACGTTGAAAACGATCCTGCCAGAATAGCTGGGGAAACCATGAACCTGTTGTTTCCAGATATTGAAGCAAGTGCAGGGAAAGGTGAATTCCCAAGAAAATGTAGCAATTGCGGGCAAAGACTGCTAGAAGATGACGTGTTTTGCAGATTCTGCGGTAAACAAATCGATTGATTGGTTCCTAACAATCCACCAAGCTTTTTCTTTTTTCACGACCCAATATTGACCAATGCCAAATTACTCATCCCAAAATGCTCGACAGATTGCATCCCTCAACCAACGAGGGAATAGAATGCTTTCAATCGTGGATCTATTGAACCGGGAAACCATGAGCTTGTCCATGGCTGCCAGCTTTCTAGTTGCCATTCATGATGGATATTCCTTTCTCTGTTGCGCATTAGATGGAGGCGTAGGAAAAACGGCTCTAATGGGCGCTCTTCTCGCTCTCGTTCCCCCGTGGGAGGAAATCCTCACGGTGACAAGTCCCGACAAGATCCAATCATTCAAGGAACAGGAACACCAAGGAACCAATACCTCAAGAAAGACGTTCCTCGTTCATGAAATCGGGAAAGGGCAATGGTACGGGTACCTCTGGGGAAAGCCAGTCGTTGAATTCATGGATCTTAAAAATAATACCTGCCGACTGGCAGCAACCATCCACGCTGACACGATGGACCAAGTTACCAGACAATTGGCCTCATTTGAAGCAAGTGATGATGACATCATGGCATTTGACTTGATCCTCTTCATCAATACCACCAGCGACCATGTCTTGGGATATCGAAGACGCGTCCTGACGCAAGTGCACGTGAAAAACCAAGGGGAGAATCTTGGATGCCACCGATTGCTCTATTCTTTTCATGATGGCAATTTCCAGGAGCATGGTCCCGCGGAAAGGTTCAAGGACGATGATCGGTTCATTATTGCAAGGGATGCCCTGCATGAACTCGTGGAGGAAGGGGTGCAGCGTATTGAGGCTGTGATAGATTCTCTTGTGCCCTTGCATCAGCAATTGAAGAATGCATGAAGTTGAAATATTCTTTTCCCATCAAGCATGGTTTTCCATGCCATGCTCATTCACGGGATCAATAACAACATCAAGTATTGCTTTAGCAATCGCATGGGTGCAAGCATCGGAATCAATGATCCCGACCCAATCTCGATCATACGTGGACTTTCACGGTTTTCCCGGAAGGTTGCTAGCGTTTTATCAAGGGATTTTCAAGCGTTCACACCAGGGGTCCAATATGGCAACGAATCAGACCTTTACTTCGATGATCCATTGTTGCTGGATGCCATCAACAAGGAACGGAAGGCTCCCGAGACCGTGATTCCCATCATTCACCAGACCAGCGGTAACCAACCATTGAAAGGGGGATTCATTGAAAAAATGGCACAGATAAGCAATCTCTGCCAGATATTCCAGACACGGAACGTGTGCGTTCATTTACCGCTTGAGCCGTTCGATACAACTGCAGAATTGCTCGAAGTCCTTACCCAAGATGGGCTCCTTGATGCGATCGCGGATGTAAATATAGCCATAGACCTGGAACAGAACTGGCATGACTCTTGGTTTGGGTTTACGGAACACCTACTTGAATTTTTCCCGGCTCTCGATGATGCTTTGGAGAGAAAGGGACACGAAGGCTTACAGGACAAGTTCGGGATGACCTTTGATTCCGGGCACTTTTTTGCCCAATATCATCTATCTGGTGCATCTTGGCGAGACATGGAAAAAGACATGGAGAACCTCTTCTCGAGATTGGGTGATCGGATACGAACCATTCACCTGCACGGGAATGATGGCACGGGAGACCACCACGCCTTGTTCAGGCGGAATCATCCGAATACCTTGCAGGGAAGACGCTTCAAGAAGAACCAAGATATCTTATTCAAGCACCTTCCAATGCTCAATTTGAGCGATAGAAACACGAGGGATAAGTGGGACACTGTTATCATCTCGGAAATCGGAAATCCATTTAATGAAGATGCCTTCATCGAACATGCGAGGCTAATCGCAGCCAATCTTCATGAAAAATGAGAAAAAAAAATGGGATAGAGGAAGAAACTATCAATATCCTCGCTTTGATTTTCGTTTCAGCTTGTTCTTGATCTTGCTATAGACCGAAATCTTTCCCTTTGCCTCCAAGAAGCCAAGCACCAGTAATGACGTGGCAATACCCATTATTCCCACCACGATGCTCAATATGAGTATCATCCGCTTTTCTCGAGCACCAGGTAGTGCGAGATCATGGGTCATGACTGAACACCTGCAATACGTGTTATACCAGTTATAGTTCGAGGAAATCCTATAATTCGCAGAGAGGAGTCCGGTGATTGCAGATCCCGTTGTCCCCTCGGGCACTTCCACCATGAAGGTATACGTGAAAGTCATTCGTTCGGGTAAGATTGCATACGAGCCAGGATAGGAGTTAGAACCCGATACCAATGAAAAATCATCCACGGGAAGGGGTGAAGTGAAATCCACCAAGTGCGCGCTGGAATCACCGTAATTCCTGATGTTAACCTGAACTTGCAACACGTTTGCTTCAAGGCTTTTAACCCTTGAGACATCCGTCCACACGAGAAGCAGTGGACCAAACGTTGCATCCTTGGCTGCATAAATATTTACGGGAAGCTCAGCGGCAGTAAATGTGGTCATTGAACTCCTATAATTGAACCTCACGGTTCCTTCCGAATATTGTGAATAAAACCTCGGCTCCATGAATAATCCCGCATATCTCACGGGAGCATCAAGCCTGAAGGTCGTTTCCACGGTTGCTTGCTGTCCGGGTTCTATCAACGGAATCGTTCCATCCATGGAACTCGTATTTAAACCCAACACGGGAGCCACCCACTCGACATCCGTGGCGTTCATGTCACCCGTGTTATTGAACTCCATGTGGACCGTGATTTCATCACCCACCTTGCCTCCCGGGGTTGAAAGGGTGGTTCTCATCTCCACGAAGGGAGTGGATTCATCAACGATGATCCGGATCTCGTTTCCATGAATTTGGTATCCGCCGTGATAATCATTTGGGTTCCGGGTCCATTCATTGGTTTCAACATAGGTTCCCGCGTGATATGTGAGGTAAGCATCAGTCCCTAGTGCAGTAGCCCCGGAGGGACTACAATCTATAACAGCAGCATGCAATTTCGATTCTCCTGGAAGGATCGTGGTCCAATTTGCATCCACGTCCCCATCAGGCTCGGAGTCACCAGAAATAATGGAAAACCCGCCAGGGGATGGTGAAAAGGTATCTTCAATTTCAACGTCATATGCTGGAACAGAGCCCGTGTTGGTGATATTGTACAAGATTTCCACGTGATCGCCTGAAGTAACGATGGTATCGTTGGCAGACACGTGCAAGGTAAGTACCGGTGTTTCAACATCTCCCGCACTCACGTTAAGATGGGAAGATGATGGAAGCACGTAGGCATTACCTTCTCCACTGTCGGAAAGCATGTCAAGGTTATATCCCGCCCGGACACGCCGGCCATTCACGAAATTCGGTCGAGCACCAGTTATCTGACAGCCGTGATGGAAGGTGACGTGTAAATCACTCTCGTTTGCCATGGGATGACTTGGTAAATCACCCGTGAAGGGAACGATATTCTTGAACATGATCTTGTTATTTGCGCCACTCTTGATGTTAACCTTGCTGGGAAGGTAGGTGCAAATGCCAGCGATGAATTCCCACCTCCGGTCATCATGTTCCGTGCTTCCATCAATGAATGGTTCTTGATCGTAATCATCCCCCAGGGTGTTATCCCAATTTGCAGCAAGGTGAATGCTCTTGTGCTTTGCATTCAATAGGCCTTCCACGCTTTCCTGCATCAATCCTTGCCCCCTCGGGATGTTATTCTCAATTAACGAACGGAATACCTTGTCAAGGTTTTTCCCCGTGGGAAATGCATGCAATTGCATCAGTAATCGACGATTCGAACCTTCATTGGTGATGCTTTCAATATATTGGTAAAACTTAACCCCTGTCCAAGCTTGTTCAAGCTCCTGCGTAAGGGATCCCAGCGTGGTGATGACACTACTGATGTTATCTTGGGATTCTACCAAGGCATAATATTCCAAGAATACATGGGCCATGAGGCTAGCACTGCCATCATACGCGAACTCGTGATTGATATCTTGATAGGTAATAGGGCCCCATGATTTTGGGAGCTTGTCACGCTTCACGGCAGCGATGCGGACACGTAGATCAAGGAGGGCACCATGGGTTGCATTCAATGGGGATGAAAGTGTGCATGGAAACGATATTTGGTCGAGCCCATTATCCACGAGACTCCAGCTCTTGATTAGATCACCCCCTTTCAAAATATTCAGGGCTAAATCCTCCCGGTAGTACACGTTGTCTGGCGTTCCTTGGGAGGGGAGAATGTGCTCTCGATTTGAATATTGGGAATCAATAGCCGCAAGATTGCAGGTATGAATTACCTCCACCAATGCAGGTAGCACGAACAGGGAAATCAGGAGAAACACCATGTTTACACGCGTTTTTTTCATATTTCATGACCTCTGAGCACGTCGCTTCTTGAATAACTTTTTCTCCCTGAGAATTGCAATGCCAAAGACCACCGCAGCTGCTGAAACGATGACTAATATCCCAATCAAGATATTGATGATCATGTCCCACGGGATGCTTGAAGGAATGGCCGCTGCAAATGTTTTCTCCCCCGCAACCATGTAAGGATCGAGGAAGGAACTGGTGGGTGCCATATCATAATCCACGATCGTGTAAAAGAAATCCACCTCAAGGGAACCTCCTTCGGGAAGCGTCACGATGAAAGAGGGGGAGATCGTGGTTCCTTCTGGAAGAACTATCCAGGTGTTGATGTTGTTGCCAGAAATCACGGTTGCAGGATCAGGAAGCATAGTGTTTATTATCAGGTCATGTGCGGTGGAATCCCCGACGTTCTTGCAATGAACGGTGACCTGCACGCAGTCTTGCCCATTTATCTGTACTTCCACCAAGTCGTGCCATACTTGCAAGATTGGTCCTTGCTTGACATTCGTCTTTGGGAACACATTAAGGGGACATTCCTGCGAGGGGTGGACGGTGAGGAAGGATTCCGTGATTGAGGCTGTTGGATCGAACCCAGTCGTGTCAACGAATGCCCCCTGGTACCTGAATCTAAGATCCAGCAAGAACTGGGTGCTCACGACAACAGTTTCATTTGGTTCCAAGAGATTGATGGAGCCACTCGCGTCCGTGAGGTTGATCCCTAGCTCGGGGGCCCTCCAGGAGAGATCCGTTGCATTTACATCACCATGATTGGAAATTTCCAGAGTGGCAGTCATGGTATCACCGATAGCATGGGATGGATCATCATTGTTAATATCAAGAGACACTTCCAGCAATGTGACGCCGGTGGTATACGAGACTTTCCTATGTTCTCCTGTAACGGTATACCCGCCACTTGGATCATCGGGGTTCCGAGCCCAGGTATTTGTATCGTCGTAATTACTCGCTGCGTGATATCTAGCAATGGGATTGGATGCTATCCTGTAGAATAAGGTTGGTACACCATTAACTATACCCTCGTGGTACTTTGATTCACCGGGAAGTATCTCGGACCATGTCATGTTCACGTCTCCATCAGAATCACTATCTCCCTCAACGATTGAAAACCCACCGGGCAACCCGTCAAGCCAAATCATAATGATAAATTGGGAAAAGCCGTCCTCTAGTTCAACATCGTATGCCGTGCTATCTCCGATGTTTGTCACGTTATATGAAAACGTCACGTTTTCTCCAGAAGTTTTCATGTGCGAGTCCACGTCAACATCAATCTTCAGGACAGGAACACCGGTATCACCATCGGTGAAATTGAGATTGGCACTCTCGGGTAATTGGTAACTTGCACCTTCCCCAGTTCCTAGCATATCCATCGAGTACATGGAGCGGGAACGGGTCATGGTCACCAAATTCGGGGTGGCACCAATGATTTCGGTGCCGTGGTACAGCCTGATTGAAAATCGGCTAACGTTTGCCACTGGATTGCTTGGTAAACTGCCAGAGAATGGCATAATCTTGCTGAATTTCAATGTGTTAGTGGAATCGCTCTTTATATTTATTTTCTTCTTGTCATGGTGGAAAATGCTGGCAGAGAATTCCCACCGCTCGTCTTGCTCCGTTTGATCATAATCGTAATATTGATCATTTGCAGGATCATCATCGAGGCCATCCCAATTTGCAACAATTTGAATAGATTTCTTGAAATCTCCGAGGAAATCCGATTTATCTATCCTGAAAATCCCTGCATCGTTGGGAAGATGGGAGTCAAGCAAATCCCCAAGGGCGTCCTTGAGTATACTCGTGGATGGGAATGCTCTAAGCTGAATGCTCAAATATCTTCTCCCACCACCTGCATTCGTGTCCGAATAATCGAATTGATGAAACGCCAATCCGGACCATATGCTTTCCAATTCTTGAGTGTATAGATCCAACGTATCTTCGACATTTGCAACATGGGCACTTTCGTTTACCAAAGCCAAATATTCCAAGAACACATGGGAATTGACGGCTTCATAATCGCTATACATGTCAGGCTCTCCGAGGTTCTCATGCGCGCAAGGACCCCAAGAAAGATCTATCTTCTCGTTATGAACTACCACCAGCCGTATCATCAGATCCAAGAGCGCGCCATTCACGTCGGATATATTCTGTTCCAAGGTCATTGGAAGGCTTACCAGACCGTGTCCTTGATCCACGAGTAGCCACCGGTTGACCAAGGATCCATCCTTGAGCAACTCGCTGGACAAATCCTCCCTAAAGTATGGATTTTCCAATCCTTGAGACGGTTAGGGTGAAAAAGATTGGCAGGTGGGAGGGGATCCTGCTGGTATTTGTATCCTGGCTTTGGGAATGGGGAATAAAACCATGATCCCAAATAGCACTACAAGGAATAATTTACAGTTATTTCGTGTCATGCGAATGTTCTCTCCTTTCGGTTCTTGATCTACCAGTTTCACTATACCATCTAATGGTATAAAGTGTTTCGTCGAATCATGGGGAGAAGTGTTCCGTGGTTATGATAATCCAAGGACCAAGGCCTCATCTTTAAATTTGTCAAAGAAATGGAGTAGATTAGAATCATGAATGACCAAAGATATACCAAAAGATGGGATTTGAAAAGAAAAGTGCATGGTGTAAAGTTGAAAAGAGGTGTTTTTTCAGCCCTGCTCATCGCGGGGTTTTTCATTGGCCTGTATCTCGGATTAGTGAAAACAAATCAAGGATGGGATTCAAACGGTATGCATAGTAATTACCTTCTCCAACCGCAAGCCTTAGATATTCAAGGTGACGGTTCCAAGGAATTGATGGCTTGCACTGGACGGGAGAAATATCTTTACAATGATGCAAATCAAGCAAAAGGCACAAATGATCTCGGACGGGTTATAATATTCGACCCGGCAAACGGTGAGATAATATGGAATTACACGCATCCCGAACAAAACTTCGTGGTCAATTTAATAGGCGTGCCAAACTTGAAAGCTGGAAATCCATCCATTGGAGAATACATTCTCGTTCAATTTGCTCATGTAGCTGCCAGCGAAACTGAAAGGAATGATGGAAACCGGATACGCGTGACTAGAAACGAAACCGGGTATTACGAGACGTTGCTGCTGGATACTCTAGATCCGGTATCACCCGTGATACTTAACCTTACGAACGAGATACAAGGAAGGATAGTGGAGTTTATCCCGCTCAAGCAAGCAGGGAATGTTGAAGCATTCCCCGATTTCGTGATATCATGCTATAATGTCACGCTTGAAGAAGAAATTAATCATGATTATGGAAATCCATTGATCAGCGTGTCTGCCTACTACGGAAATGGTTCACTCGCGTGGGAGGCCAATAACACTCAAGCTGATGCCATTATCAACTCGAGCACGATTTGCAGGCCATTGGATTTCGATGGCACTCGGATCAACAATACCCATTACGCTATCAAGAGTCCAGACAACAAGGTGGTCATATTTCACTTGGAAACAGGGGCAGTGTCTAATCGCATATCAATTGCACCTGGCCAGGAACTCGAATTCCTCATTGATTTCTTCACCGATGTCTCTGGCGATGGCGTTATCGATATTTGCG
>WJJB01000264.1 GCA_014729935.1 Candidatus Bathyarchaeota archaeon
TGATTAACCTTGCCACTTGCCACGGGATGCTTTCCAGCACGATCGCGAACACACCAGCTTCTTGCAAATTCAATGCATCCATCACGAGTTTCTTTGCGGCATCCGTAGTCTTTCCTTGGACCATGAATCCCCCGAATTTATAAATTGCCTGGGGGGTCAAGCCAAGATGCCCCATCACCTGAATGTCAGCATCGATGATTGCTTTTACCGTGGGGAGTATTTCCGTTCCCCCTTCAACCTTGACTGCCTCCGCGCCACCCTCTTGGATGAACCTGCCTGCATTCTTGACAGCTTCTGTAGGATCCACCTTGTAGGATAGGAAGGGCATATCCCCCACCACCATGGCATTGGACACTCCACGCGTCACTGCCTTCGTGTGGTGAATCATCTCATCCATCGTGACCGATAGGGTGTTCTGGTATCCAAGCATCACCATGGATAATGAATCGCCGACGAGAATGAGATCAATATTGCTCTCATTCACCAATTTAGCGAATGAATAATCATACGAGGTTATCGTTACGATTTTTTCCCCATTCTGTTTTTTCTCGATGATCTTCCTTGCTGTGATTTTCTGCAATGACATTGGAGTCTCACGATTATTCGGTTATCGATCCCGCATGGGATCTCATCATCGTTCCCGAAATCTCCCGGGATTCCGAGGTCGGGATATCAATCTATCCTTTTGAATCCCTCCTTAAAAACGTTGAAGCATTTCGATTCGCGATTTTTATCTTCTCCAGTCCATTTACTCCCGTGTTGATCGAGTCCATGAGGAAAATCATCCTGTTGAAGTTGTTATTGGCGGTTAACCTGTGGGGGACCACCTTTTCCATCAGCAAGGGAATTCTCGGTCGCCACATCATCGATGTTTTTACCTTGATTACCTTCAGGATGATTTTCGGTTTCATCACTATGCTGCTCTTCCTGATAGGTCTTGGAAAAACAAAGGAGATTAAACCAATGGTGAAACGGAATTGGAAATGGTTGGTATTCATCGGAACTGTTTCATTCGGGGTTGCGTACATCATTCAATATATACCCTTCCAGTACGACTTGACAACCACCGTGAATCAATCAATTCTTCTCAACTTTCAAGTCTTCTTCGTCATCATCATCAATTTCCTGGTTTACAAGAAGCGTGCATCATCAATGGTGATTCTAGGTGCATTCATTGGATTCGTTGGGATAGTGTTCCTTAACTTGAATGAATCATTCGGGTTTAGTTTCGAAACCATCTGGGGAGATTTGTTAACGATTCTCTCTTGTTTTTTCTGGGGAACCTTCACTGCATTCTCGAAACCAATTTGCGAGCAAGAGGATAACGATCCCTTGGTATTCAACACGATCATCATTTTCATTGCAATGTGTGCATTATTACCCGTGGCGATTATTTCCCCCCGGGGATTTTCCAAGATTGGCATGCTCACCGGGTCTGATTGGACGGGGATCTTATGGCTTGGTATTGCCTGCGTTGCTGTTCCATACGTCATGTGGTTCACGGCATTAAAAGAAGTTGAATCAGCGAAGGTGGCTATTTTCGTGTACTTGGAGCCGATTTTCGCCATCATGATTGCAGTGATTTTCATTCCGGAAGAATCGATCACTATCTTCACCATCATCGGCATGATCTTGTGCTTTTGCGGCGTATTCATCGCAGAATGGGAACCAGGTAACAAAAACCTTACCGTCGAACCGGAGGGAAGTTTTCTTGGTGAATCAAGTAAATGGAAACAGGCTACATGATATCTTGGAAAATGCGAAACTCACGAGAACCCTTTCAAGGGAAATAGCGCTCATGGGTAAAGGGGAACGGGAAACCTTGCTTGCTGAACTGGGAGATCATCTAACCAGCAGTTCTTGGGTGAACGAGCACCTGTTCAAACCAGGAATGAGGAACCTCTTTCTCCAAGAAAAATGCAGGGGATTCACCAAATTTGATGACATGGTGGTATTCTTGGGAGATCAGTATTACCATTTCAAGTTTTTCTTTCAAAACCTGATGAATAGCTGCGGGCAATTTCCCACAGTGGTGGGTTTTCTCCAACAAGCCATCAACATCAGTCGTTTTCGTTTCAGGCTCCAAGCTTTGGATATGTTGGTGGAACTCGCTGGATGCGAAGCACTTCCCAGCTTGGTTAATCTCGTAAATGGATTCCATGCGATAAATGGCACCACTCGCGGGATTCTAGATCGTTTGGAAGGCTGCATGGATGTCCTTGAATCTTGCATGGAAGACACTAATGGAAATGGTAGAAAGTTATTCTTCATGTTGCGTGAAAGCGTGATTGCCCTTGAAAGTAAACAGGGATAACCGGGAAGGTTCACGAAATCACCCACTTGAAGAATGGACAATCTATGTAAAAGATCATTGTCCCACCACGACTGGAAAAGGAGCTGGGTTTCTTTCGTGAGAAAAGGATACATTCCCCGGGCAACTTAAATACGTCCCAATCAATGATATCACTTGCATCCCATGATCACCGTTGACAAGTGGAATGCCAAGAACGGGATGACTCCACGCCACGTTCTCGCTTCAAACGCACCACCACGAAAATTCCATCATTTCCTTCGTGGAAGAGATTGTGGCAAAATGGCAGGTGAAGGTTCCTGGAAAATCGCTTTGAAGCCAGCAAACCTGCATTTAACTAGCATCATGAGGTAATTTCCATGACAAAAGTGCAAATACAAACCAACAAGGGTAATATCAACCTCCAATTGTTCGATGAGGACGCGCCCATGACCGTGGCAAGTTTCCTATACCTGATAGAGAAGGGATTTTATGATGGACTAACTTTCCACAGGGTGATTCCCGATTTCATGATTCAAGGGGGATGTCCTCTTGGAAACGGTACTGGAGGACCGAGAAGCAAGGGTATCGGATCTTTCGATTACAAGGGGGAGAAAATCAGCTATCCCTTCAAGGATGAATTCCATAACGGTCACTTGTTCGATAAATCCGGCATTCTTGCCATGGCAAATGCGGGATCCAATACCAATGGCAGTCAATTCTTCATCACTCACGTCCCAACGCCACATCTTAACAACAAGCATACCATCTTTGGTGAGGTTGCTAGCGGGGAGGACCAAGTTATCGTAAATTCCATTGAGAAAGGCGACAAGATACAAAAAATCGTCGTTTCTTGAGATCTACCACTCATTTCCCATATTTTTACCTTATTGCGAGAGAAATACCATTTCTTTTTCATGTCCACGTTAGTCAAGCCGTGGATGGTATTCTGGCCATCAAGATATTTTCAGAAATACGGTTCTAGTTTTCCTGCTTGGAATGAGAGGTTTCTCCCTTTCAAGATTTCATGAGCCTCCTTGAACACCATTGAAGGAATTCTCTCCCCCAGC
This sequence comes from Candidatus Bathyarchaeota archaeon, assembly GCA_014729935.1. Classification (GTDB taxonomy): domain Archaea; phylum Asgardarchaeota; class Lokiarchaeia; order Sigyniarchaeales; family Sigyniarchaeaceae; genus WJJB01. The sequence continues at coordinate 3,361 of WJJB01000264.1, forward strand.
TTTTCCAAGAACGTGTCCCAGAACATGGAATTTTTTTCCAGGATATTATCCTGGATCTGCACTAACTTCTCATGCA
>WJJB01000265.1 GCA_014729935.1 Candidatus Bathyarchaeota archaeon
GTAATCTTTCAACGTGACCCAAGGAGGATTGCCAATTATGACATCGGCTTTCAATGAAGCAGATTCTTCTGAATCTTCCAATGCATTCTTGAGCTTGATATTCTGCACGATATCACCAAATTGTACAATGCCCTCGGGAAATCCAAGCCAGGTGTTAACCCTCGCACCGATAATTGCAACTGGATTGATATCCCACCCATGCATCCTGAATTCAGTTCCTGCAACAGGATCTTGAATATTCTTGTCGTGCAAGGCATGCTCAATCCATGATACAAGAAACGTACCCACGCCACAGGAAGGATCGAGAACGACGGCACCAGGAAGCCTCGATGCTAGTTTTTCTACCATCATGTTGCATAAATCCATGGGGGTGTAAAATTCTCCAGTGGAGTGTTTCTTATTGGATGAAAAGAGGGTTTGGTAAGTTAATGAAAGCATGTCGCCTCCTTGGTTCATTCTTTTCATCGTTGCTTGGATGGTAGTTTCTTCAACGAAACAATTCATGATGCTTCTCGATTCTTCCGTTCCATCATCCCAAAGAAACTCCGAGAGTTCCGAGAAGATCTTGAAAGGTTCACCACCTCTACAAAGTTCGAATAAATTACCTGCAAAATCGTTTGAAATGGTTGCTGGCGTGACGTCCCTTCCCGCACTTTGCAAATTTTTTATGGAATAGAGATAATTTGCCACGTGGATGAAATATAATTGATTTAACAGCACGGTAACATCATCAATTCCACCTCGGGTCGATTTTTCAAACTCTTTCCATCGGACAAGTAAAGAATTAAAGTGTTTATTGGCAGAGATTTTCGAAGATTCAAGCCTTTCATGCATGATCCCAATGGAGTTCTTCCAGATAACTGTACCTTTTTCGAACATGCTTGCTTGATCCTCGTTCCGGGAGTTATTATGAATTTATTCTTTCTTGCGAAGGAAAACCAACCCCTTCGGGAATTGAGAGTTCACTCCTGGGGAATGGGGGGCATCGATATGAAGGACATCTTATCCCTATGGATAACCTCTCCCAGTGATAAGTTCCTGAATGAGGCTGGATCCTTGGCATATATTGCCATGAACCGGTGAATTTCTTGCGATGAAAAATTGGTTATTCCTTTTCCAAGGCATGAATCATCCCGAGCATCCAAAAATTCGATCACGTCACCCCTGTTGAATTTTCCCCTGCAGGCAATGATTCCAGGGAGCAGGATACTTGCGCCATCACGTATTGCGCGTACAGCCCCTTCATCAAGCTTTATTGAACCTGAGGTATTTGTCGCGAAGATCATCCATAGATGCTTATCGGGACGCTTGGCAACTGGCTTGAACACGGTGCATTTACATGAACCAGCTAATAAAGACGGGAGATCTACCCGTTTCGCGTTGCCAATTACCATCCACGCTCCTGCTTGCATGCAGATTTCGGCAGCACGCAATTTGGTCACCATCCCCCCGCGTCCCCCTTGCCCGCTATCTTTTCCCGCCCTTTTTATCTCCTCATCGATCGTATCAACATGCGGTATGAAACGCGCATCATCGTGATCAGGGTGGGTGGAATATAGACCATCGACATCAGATAAGATTACCAAGGTTCCTGCGCCGGTGCTAGCGGCTACAAGCGCTGAAAGAACATCATTATCCGAGAAATTATAATCCTTGCCCGATTCTCCCATCTTCGTGTCCACCAGCTCATCAATTGAAACGACATCATTCTCATTCACGATTGGCACGATACCCTTTTCCAACAACTGTTCCATCGTGTTCAAGAAATGCAAGAACGATTTTCTATTGGACAGGTCCTGCTGCGTGAGAAGAATTTGAGCTACCGGTACTTCCCCGAACATCCTGATATACTCATTTAATAGGAGCGGGTTTCCCACTGCCGCAGTTACTTGCTGCAACACGAGATCCCGGGGACGTTCTTTCATGCCCAATTTCTTCATGCCAGCACTCACCGCCCCTGAAGTTACAAGGATTACTTCCTTGCCATCGTCTCGCATCAATGCCTTTATGTCCTGCACTAATGTTGCAATGGTCTTGAAATCGAAGGACCCATCCTCAAGGAGCAGGGATCGAGTTCCTATCTTAACAACGATCCTTTGACTCTTGGAAATGGACTCCCAGGCATCATCTCGTGAAGACATGGAACTAGAACCTGCTATCGATTATCGAGCGGCAGGTATTTCCTATCAATATCGCCCCTATATCTCATCAAGGGCCTGATAAGCTTGTTATTTTCCAGCTGCTCTATCGTGTGAGCCACCCAACCAGCAGCACGGCTCGCTGCAAATAGTGGGGTGTACAATAGGATTGGCACCCCGACTGAATAAAGGAATGAGGCACTATAGAAATCCACGTTTGGATACAAGCCCTTTTCCCTCATCATCATATCTTCTATGATCCGGGAGATTTCAAGCAAGTGCTGGTTTCCCTCGCGTTCGCACCATTCTTCTGAAAGTTCCTTGTATATCTTCGCCCTTGGGTCCATTACCTTGTAGACTCGGTGGCCGAATCCCATTATTCTTTCCTTTCGATCGAGCTTTTCACGAATGTATTCTTCTGCACGTTCCGGCTCACCGATCTCCTTGAGCATCATGATGGCTCGCTCGTTCGCACCACCATGCAATGGTCCCCTGAGTGTGCCAATTGCCGAGACAATCGCCGAATAGATATCAGATAATGTCGAAACGGTTACCCTGGCAGCAAATGATGAAGCATTGCTACTATGCTCGCTTTGCAGGATCAACGCCTTGTCAAACGCGCGCTCGATAGCCTCATCCGGCTCGTTTCCCGTCATCATGTAATAGAAATTCCCCGCGTGGGACAAATTATCGTGTGGTTCGATGATGGGCAAGTTTGACTTGATCCGGTGTGAATATGATAATATTGTTGGGATCTTGGCGATGATGCGTATCCCTTTCCTGATATTTGCTTCCTTGCTATAATCATAATCTTCAACATCGAACAGGGAAAGGGCTGAGATTGCCGTGCGCAGGAGTTCTATCCTGGTGGTTTCCCGGGGAAAACTCTTGAGTACCATCAAGATCCTATCCGGTATCTCGCGCTCGTGTACCAGTGTGTTTCGCAAGGTAAATAATTCGTACCTGCTTGGGAGGTGCCCGTAGATTAGCAGGTAGATCACTTCTTCAAAGGTGCTATTTTCCACGAGATGCTCGATGGAATACCCCCGGTAATACAAGCGCCCATTTTCACCGTCAATGTATGAAATTTTCGTATCATCAAGATACACGCCTTTCAATCCAGGATGCGTCTTAATACTCTCGTCGTACGGCTGTTCAGTCATGGTTTGATTCAATCCCGTGAGTGGAAGAAATTAGATGCGTTGCTTTTCTCGTATTGGAAGAGAATACTTCTTGGGGCATTAAAAGGTTTATTGTAAATTTTCGTGAGGTATTCCAAGGTATGAGATCACGTGTGTTAACCTGTGAAGGTGAATTTAGCAAGCAAGTGGATTGATAAGCTACCGGGCATTCCATGGGACGATGCAAGCCGGACATCTCAATGATACCTGGAACGAGCATTTGAGGCAGTAATCGTGTTGCCGGGTTCACGCCGGCGAGCTAATTACCGTGGATATGGCGCCGGGGTGGAAATAGCCATGACTTCATAGAATGGTTCACGCAATAATGGTGGATCGAAGAGACATCCCGGGACGTGAACTGGTAACTTCCCTCCGTGCATGCAATAGCCAGATCAGGTTCATCACATCATCATCGAAAGATAGAAAATGGTGGGACAACTGAGACTTGATGAGCTCACATGGATCAAATGAAATGCGAGGCATGCGTTATAGGTTCTGGACCCGCGGGCTTGACTGCGGCATTATATCTCAGGCGTGCCAAGGTTGACACGCTGATTGTCAGCGGGAAAATGCACAGTGCAATGAGTTATGCCCACCAGATAGAAAATTACCCGGGCATCAAGGCCATAGGCGGGAAGGATCTCTTGAAATCAATGCAAAGCCAAGTGGAGGATCTCGACGTTCGGTTCCTCAAGGATGAGGTAATTGCCCTGATGCTCGACATGGATCCCAAGATGATCAGCACGAAGAATGCAATCATTTCGGCTGATGTTGTGATCATTGCCATCGGTAAGGGCGCCAGGAAACCCGAATTGGAGCGAGAGGAGGAATTCATCGGTAAAGGCGTGAGTTATTGCGCGGTATGCGATGGTCCCCTCTACAGGGACCGGGACGTGGTTTTACTAGGCATGGACGACGAGGCAGCCGAGGAATCCTTGGTCTTGGATCAGATGGGTTGCAGGGTGACGTGGGTGTTGAAAGAGAAATCGTTGGAAGATACAAGTATCTCGGCTGAAAAAATTTCTGAAATACGGGAGAGTGGTATTCCAATCGTGGAAGATGTTACCAATCTCAAAGTTTTAGATGATGAAGGCAAGGTTTCCGGCATCCAGCTTGAAGACAAGAGTGGTGTTGAAAAAAAAATTGATGCAAGTTGCATTTTCGTGCTAACATCGATTCCAACGGCAAGATTATTGCAACGGGCAGGGGTTCACGTGAGCGAACGTAATATGGTAATTACCAATGAAATTCAAGAAACGAACGTGGAAGGCGTATATGCCTGCGGGGATATTTGCGGAAAAGGGTACCAGGTCTCCATAGCCGTGGGTGAGGGTGCGGTTGCCGGCTTGCAAGCTGCCAAGAAAATTCGCAAGCTTCGCAAGCAACCCAATGAAAAATAGTGAAGCTAACCTGTACCAAAATCCTTTTTAAGGGTTCCACGTGGTGTACATCGTGATGAGGAAGAATTCGACCGTTCCGCTCATTATAGCTTGTTTCCTCTTCCCTTTGGCTAGTGCTGCCAATTTTTCGAAGGAAACGATGGCGAGCATCACGCCTACAGGTGATAAGCCATGGAGTTTCGGATCAGATTGGCAATTCACGTGGGAAATTGACACGGCACCATCGCCTTTTATGGATGATACCCGGTTGCGCTTCACCGTGAATTCAACCAATATCGAGGTAAATCAAGAAGAAGTGGCATCATGGAACATCAAGGGATCGATTAGCCGGTACGTGGATTTCGGTTCAGGGATACAATGGACCCTGATGAAGGAAAACATCGCCGTTGCAAGCTTCATTCCTAGCTTGAACCAATATTCCATCACGGTGGATGGATCAGCAGATAATATCCTGTTCATCCCCAATGAATTCGAAGAACCCATGCTTTGGTTCAAGAATGGCTACGATGCCGTGGATTCCTCAAATTGGTCAATATCCATCAATGAAACATCTCGTTCTTTCGTGGCTGTGAATAAAACCAATGATAATCACACGTTATCCATCCAATTCAACAAGAAGGGGGCCGTGAAAGAATTCACGAGAACCACGCTGGATGGAAGCGTGTCGTTTCACATGATCCTTCTCAATCAAGAATATTTGGGATATGACTTTCAATCCTTGTTGATCATTCTCTTGTCGGTGGTGGCTGGCATTAGCATTCTTGGTGCATATATTCTTTTCACCAAGCGAACCCGGGGAAAGCAACTCGAAGATCTTGCATGATAATAACCATTCCCAATCCCTTCATTTCTCACTCGCTTTTTCATCGCCCTTAAGAGAATAACCGAGCAAATACATTAGGGACGCACACCAACAATACCTCGATCATCCATGAGATTCGATTTACATCCCATCTTCTACCCAAGAAGTATGGCTATTGTCGGGGTATCAACGAGTAACATGTTCAACCCAGGGACGGTCATATTCAGGAAAAACTTGCAAATCAAGGGATATTTCTCCGATAAAGTCTATGGAGTTAATCCTAAGGGTGGCCAGCTCGAGGGGAGAAAGCTTCACGAGAGCCTGTTAGATATCCCCACCAAGATTGACCTCGCAGTGCTCTCCATCCGTGCCGAGTACACGGAGAAAGCATTCCAAGACGCAATTGATATTGGCATCAAAGGCGCCATAATCATATCAGGAGGATTCTCTGAGGCGGGGAAGGAAGGTAACGAGATGCAAGAGCGGATCAAGGAATTAGCCATCGATAATGA
>WJJB01000266.1 GCA_014729935.1 Candidatus Bathyarchaeota archaeon
GACTGGGAGTTCATCCCTAAATTCAATTTCACGGGGTGATTCCCATTTCAGGAGATTCTCACGGGCATATTTCTTTATTTCATCCTTCATATCTTCAGTTTTCTTGGATTCATCCTTTAAAATGACCATGGCTTTCACCCGGGTCACTTGCTTCTTGTCGGGAACACCGATGATGCACACGTCCTCGATATCAGGATGCTTGCGCAATACCTCTTCAACATGGTTGGGATAGACATTCACGCCGCTTACCTTCAGCATGCGCTTTAGGCGTAGTTGGAAGTAAAACCACCCATCCTTATCCATCTTCCCCATGTCACCGGTGTGAAGCCAGATGCGATCGTCCCCGTGTTTTTTCAAGGTATTGGCAGTTGCCTCTGGATTATTCAAGTATCCTTTCATCACATCGGGCCCCGAAATGCAAATCTCACCTACCTCACCACATGGTGCTTCCTCCGTGGTGCCGGTCTTGCATATCTTGGCTAGCATATCGGGAAACGGGATGCCAATGCTACCTTCTCGGTAATCGTTCATCGGCGTCGCCATACATGCGGTAACCGCCTCGGTTAACCCGTATCCTTCAAGCAATTGCACTTTTCCCCCCGCATCCACCACGACCTTCTCGAATTTATCCTTGGTCTTACGCGGGAGGGTATCGGCACCGGAAAATGTTGCCGTCAAGCAACTGAGATCTGCCTGTTGGAACGTGGGATCACTCGCTAACGCCTCGAATAAGGTGGGCACGCCGACCAGGAAGTTCGGTTTCTTCTTGTTGACGAGCTTTGCCACGTCCTTAGGGGTGAAGGTTGGGATCAAGTAACTTTTTCCACCCACCATGAATGCCGCATTCACGCACACGCCGAGACCAAACCCGTGGAAAATTGGGAGAATGGCCAGTATTGAATTGCCTGGGGATAGATTGCCCCATTTTCCAACTTGCATGCCCTCCGCGATTAAATTTTTGCTGCTTAATTCTATGCCCTTGGGAATACCAGTGGTTCCGCCCGAGTACAAGATGATGGCAGTGTCATCGGTGGATATATCCGCTTTCGGGGCAGCAGGAAATGATTTGTTCACCATATCTTTATACCATATCACCCGGTCATCCTGGGGAACCTTCTTGATCTTGCGGCCCCTGGCGAGCCAGAACAGGAATTTCCAAAGAGGCCCGAGGAAATCTCCCATCTTGCACAGGATCAGTTTATCAACGCTGGTTTCATCCAATATCTCGTTGAAAGGATGGTAAAAGGCATCCAAGGTGTATGCCCAGTTACTTTCCGAGATGTTCAGGTACATCTTGATTTGGGGTGGCGGGCTCAGGGGATGGATCATCGATGCGATCCCACCCAGCTTGTTCACCGCGTATACAGGAATGATCCCCTGCGGGCTAGTGGGCATTGAAATGGTCATGATGTCGCCTTTCTTAAACCCATGTCCTGCCAGTGCATCGGCAAATCCATCAATGAGATGTGCGAATTCCCGATAGGTGGCTTTTTTCCCCCCAACGGTGAATTCCCAGGCAACCTCATCAGGATATCTTTCAACGGTTTGCATCAATCTCTCGTACAAAGTGACATCGGGATACTCGATGGATTCTTCAACACCTGCGTAGAATTTTAACCAAGGTTTGGTGGTGGCAACATCGAGCACTTCACCAGTAAATAACTCGTCATTGTTATTATCCTTCTCTGCCATTCTTCTCACGTTTTATCAATTGGTTTCCATAATCTCCATGGATGAAAAAAAGCACGGCGGGAGAAGTAATAAAACTTGGTTTTCTAGAAAGGATTTTTTATGCGGGATCATGTGCAATGGTATTATATCGAAAACGTGATGAGAGATCATGGTAAAACGAATAGCCTATTTTGATGCATCCCATGACTTCCCCGAGCAAATCGCCATGGCTGCTGGGCTGGAACCGTATAAAATTTTAGGTAACGTGCACGAGCCAAATGATCCAGCAGATCAATACTTGCAATCCTTCCTATGCCCGGCTGCCCGGAGCATGCTAACGGAAGCATTAACCGGGGATCAAGATTGGGAGGGGATCGTGATAGCGCACGGGTGTGATGCCACTAACCGATTTTATGATATTTGGAAAAGGCACGTTGATACAGATTTCTTGTATTGGTTTTACAACCCGTTGAATGATACTCCATCCGCCATTAATTTTTTCAAGGTGGAGTTGAAGCGCATGAAGGATGTGTTCGAAAGGCAATTTGACGTGAGCATCACTGATGACAAATTGTGGGCTGCCATCAAGTTGTCCAATGATATCAAGGGACGCCTTCAGGAATTATCAACAATGCGTGCGGTGAAAGATATCCCCAATCGTGATTATTTCAATGCATGCGTGCAAGCCGTGCAGATGCCAAGGAAGGAATTGCTTTCATCCTTGGATGAAACTATAAACGATTGGAAGGGCAGGGATGCTTTTCCAGCCGACAAGTCTCCCGTTCTCCTGACGGGTTCTGACGTGACATACGTGGAATGGATGGACACATTGGATGACGCGGGACTGCGCGTGGTTCGTGATGATCTTTCCATTGGAGAGCGATATTTCGCTCGCTTGATCCCCCATCCAAGCGAGGGGGACCCGTTAGACTCGATCATCCAGTATCACGTTACCATCCCCCGTCCGGCAACAAAAAATCCACCTGAACCACGCTTGGATTATTTAATGAACGCGATGGAAGAATCCAACTTAAATATGGTCATCTCGCAAAATCTCAAATTTTGCGAGCCATACGCGTTCGATTCTGTCTTCACGGTGAACGCGTTGAAGGAAAAGGGTTATCAGGTAATTCATCTCGAACGGGAATTCAGCCCCACCAAGGATATGTCCTTACGCACGAGATTAGAAGCCTTTCGTGAGATGGCGACCACAAATAGGGTGGAAAAACACTCACGGCTTTAAACAAGTTAATTCCAGATCAATTTTCATCAAATAACAACACGGAGGAAAGAAAAAACATGTCAGGATCCATGGAAACGAAAAATGCCAGCCCAGAGCGCGTTCGGGTGCGTAACTTGCCATCCACGGGGAAGCTCAAGGGTATAATGATGCGTTACATGTTGAAATCGAAAATAGTTGAACTCTTCAGGCGAAAATCGGCTTGGGTGACCGCGGGATTCCCAGTCGAAATATGTTACGTGTATGGGGTGCATCCCTTGCATCCCGAAAACTCTGCATGCATCTCGGGTGCGAGGAAATATTCCCTTGAATTGATCGAGCATGCAGAATCACTCGGATTTAGCAGGGACTTGTGCTCCTATTTCAAGACCAACGTGGGAGCAACCGAGAAAGGTATCAAGCTCAAGCAAGGCGGGATTGGGAAACCTACCTTCATGGGATCCACTAATACCATTTGCGATACCCATGTTAAATGGTTTCAGATTCAAGCAAGGAGGATGGAAGTTCCCTATTTTGGTTTTGACATCCCGAGCGCGGTAGCCGGTACGGGAGACGCGCGGATGGAAGAGTACATTGATTATGTTGTTGCACAATTCTACGACTTTTTTGATTTCATGGAGGATCTAACGGGAAAGAAAATTACCGAGAAGAAATTCCAAGAGGTTCTCCGGAAATCCGACAAGTTATGCGAGTTATGGCACGAGATCTACAAATATCGGAAGGATGTGCCCACGCCAGTCGCCTTCCAAGATACCTTGGCAGCCATTTTTCCCATGGTGCTATTACCAGGATTGGACGTGGGGATTAAGTATTACCAGGCATTGTTGAAAGATATCAAGGAACGTGTTGCTGAGGGGAAAGGAGCCATGCCCCCTGGCAAGGAAAAGTACAGGTTGATCTTCGAGGGCATTCCCATGTGGTACAGGATCAAGTTTTTCCACGAACTCGCCAACTACGGAGCAGTGGTGACGTATGAGCCATACACATTTTCCTTCGGTCCCCGGAAACGTTTGGGATTGCCCTTGGACGAATCATTGAGGGATTTCGCAAGATTGATGATCGACGTTCCATATAATTATTCCTTGGAAAAACGCATCGAGTATTTTGAACAGGTTATCGATGAATACAACATTGATGGAGTGATCCTCCACTCAAACATGTCATGTCGCCCATCATGTTCTGGCATGCTCGATCTCAAGAAGTCAATCCAGCGGGATAAGGGCATCCCGGTGTGGGTGATGGATTGTGACCAGAATGATCCACGATCGTATGCTGAGGGCCCGATGAAGAATCGAATGGAAAGCTTCATCGAGCTGCTCGAGCAAAACAAGGAGTGATCCTGGGATTACTCCCATTTTCTTTAAATTGGTTTCACTCTGGATCCTTGAATTGATTTGAGAGATGCCTCGATTTCAATGATGCGACTTCGACTGCCTTGATGAGAATGCCCTTCAGGTTTTCATTTTCCAAGACATGAAGTGCATCGATGGTCGTTCCCCCTGGAGACGTTACTTGGTCCTTCAATAACATGGGGTGCTTTCCCGTTTCCTTCATGAGTTTCAGGGATCCAATGATGGTATCTGTCGCCAGAGAGCGAGATAAATCCCGTGGCAATCCCATCTTCACACCGCCATCCGTGAGTCCTTCCAAGATATAGTACACGTATGCTGGCCCGCTTCCCGAGAGACCCGTGACGGCATCAAGGTACTTTTCAGGCACTTCGTGAGTCGTGCCTATTGCCTTGAGAATGGTAATGCAATCCCTTTTCTGGGTCACTGATACCAGTTCGTTAAAGCTCACGCAAGAAACGCCCGCATGTACCAATGCTGGAGTATTTGGCATGACTCGGGATATGGGAAACTGCTTCCCGGTAACCTGCCAGTAAAACGACATTGGCACGCCCGTCACGATAGTGATGATGGCTTTCGAGGGATCTAACGCCGGGGCCATTCCCTCGAGAACATGCTTGAGTTCCTGTGGTTTCACGGCCATGAGGATGGTGTCGGAGGACGCCACGAGTTCAGCATTGGATGAACAATCAATATTGATTCCCAATTCCTCCTTCACCATTTCCAGCCGTTCCAAGTTGATATCATGGGCGTTGATATTTTCAGGTTTTATGATGCCCCGGTTGACGATAACCCTTACCATGGTTGATCCCATGGCTCCAACACCAATGATCCCTAATTTCTTGATATCCATTTTAAAAACCTTGATTAATCTTCTCGGCCGTTTATCCATCTCGTTGGTCCATTCCAGCTTTCTTGAATCCCTTCCCGAGTTCATGGTACATGCTGGCGCCGGTCGCATCTGGTGATGTTTCCTTTTCTGATAGCGTGCCTGCAACCCGTGCGGGAATTCCCATCACCTTTGCATTGTCAGGGACATCCTTGGTCACGACCGAGCCTGCACCAATGATGCACCTTTTTCCAACCGATTTTCGCTGGAGCTTGATGGCACCGATACCTATCAATGTATAATCCCCGACATCACCTGGACCATGAACGATGGCACCGTGACCAATAAGCACGTCATTACCTATCGTAATGCTGGTTCCAGCCTCTGAGTGGATGACGCAATTTTCTTGTATGGAGCAGCGTTCACCTATTTTCACCTTGCAGGCAGCCGCACGGATTGTTACACCTGGCCACACGTTCGTTCCCTCGCCGATTTCCACATCCCCGATGATGATGGCATTTGGAGCTATGAAGGCATTCTCGTGAATGCGTGGCTTGGTATCCTTGAAAGGGTTTGGTAATATCATGATGCTTGCACCTGGTTCGAGATGCATTTTTAAGTAGCTCGAAATGACACTTAAACCTTCAGCAGAACTTTCTTTACCAAATTTTAAAATCGGGCCGGTATAAGCTCATCACGCATTTCTAGCAAAATGAACGAGGTGTTAAGCAATTCTACTCAAGGACAAGAATATCGTGATTACAGGTTCGGGCCGGGGAATTGGAAAGCATGTGGCAATCGCTTGTGCCAAGGAGGGAGCCAATGTTTGCATCACATCAAGAACCATTGACGAATTAAATGACGTTAAAGAAGAAATTGAACAATTGGGGAATGACGCAAGGGTACTGGTTCATCCAGCGGATATCACCAAGATTGATGAAGTAGAATCCATGTTCAAGGGATTCCAAGAAGAATTGGGTCCATTGAACGCGGTGGTAGCTAATGCAGGATGGTCCCGGAGATCCGTTACCCACGAGTTTTCCTCCGAGACTTTTGCCAGCATCATGAACGTGAACGTGCTTGGCGTTTTCAATACTTTCAAGGCAAGCTACCCGTGCATCAAGCTTGATGAAAAGAAGAATCCCGCCCGATTCATCATCACTGGAAGTGCTGCTTATCCAACAGCCATGCCGAAATTTGCTGCATATACGGCATCAAAGTATGCGGTTGTTGGATTCATGAAAGCCCTGGAATTGGAGTACAGGAAGGATTATATCACGTTTAACATGATTCTCCCGACAATGGTAGACACGCAACTACTCAGGGGGAAAAAAGCGGGGGATGGACAGAAACCCCCCACCGTGATGGATCCATGGGATCTAAACGATTATTACGTGTTTCTGATGACCGACTGGGCACGAAAGGTCTCTGGATATCTCTTGGACATTTCAGAGCTGGAAAAGTTGAAACAAATGGTCCTAGAAGCTCCCGAAGATGCCCAGCAGGATGAGGAAAAAATGAAGGATTACCTAAAAGAGAAGGATGAAAGATTTTACAAGCAATTGCGCAAATTGCGAAACCTGGCATCTTTCTTCCTCGAAAAATGCTAAGCAATCCTTCCATTCATTCCTTTTTTTCATTGAAATGGGAATCAGCTCCTCACATTTTGATGAAATCGCGGTTCCAAAAGAAACTTGGCATACCTGATATCTCCTTGCCAAAAAGTGGTTTAACGTCTATTACCGAATTGTTTTATCCGTCTTGCGAGATAAAACCCCCCCTTTAGGAAAGCTAGCGTGCATCGAGCGAGGTCCATGACATGAATGCCAAGGGACGAATACAAGTCGCTATCAGGAAATCCGTCGGCATTTCGGCAGCCATCATCATTATCGTTTCGCTATTCCTAAATTGGACCAAAAATCGTGATGCAATTTCCCTCATGAAGTTATACATACCAGGTGGTTGGTATATCTTCTTATTTTCCACCGTAGCTTTCATGATCGCTCTTATCTTACCCCTGATCCATCCGGAGGGTGACAGGTATTACCTTTCCATCCAAGTCGTGTGCGTTACCGTGATGTTGTTCCTGTACTTGATGATCACGAGGAACTTTTCTGATTTTGCCAATCAATGGGATACGGGCTATTATTTAAATGCCCTTGGCTTGATCTTCGCCGTTCTTTATACGTTTATATCAATCATCGCGATGCTCAACTTGGGGAGTCAGGAACTTGCTCATGAGCGGGAAGATGATAATGAAGTGCAACAATTGGAGGACTTGTTCTTCGAAGCTTTAAATCACAAGGTGCGTCGCAGGATCTTAAGAATAATTGCTGAAAAGGGCCATTCTTCCTTCAAGGAATTCAAGAGCCGTTTGGAAATTGGAACCGGCACGCTTTACCACCACCTGAAGATACTCAACTCGCTAATATTCCAGAAGAAAGATAAAAAGTATTACCTCACCAAGCTTGGTATCCTTACTCTCGATTTCATGGAGGATAACCTTCCACACTTGAAAGCCTTGGGAAAGGAAGAATTTTCCAAGCGCCCAACAGGTGGGAAATTCAAGGACTTTTTCAAGAGATTTGACACGAAACCATTTTTTGATAAGCTCATACCCCGTGGTGAAAAAATGGCATATGCCTTGATTCTACCCGTTGCATTCATCATGGCAGGCGCATTCATGGGATTCGAAAACAGGCTGTATTTTTTCGTCTGGCGGGATAGTGCAATTGATTATTCCGTCTTGAACGTCCCTGGATTCATGTTGGAGGGATTGATTTCTTGGATTTCCATCTGGTTTATTATTGAGGCGGCTTGCTACATCAATTTCAAGAAGCGCGGTGATGTCCTGCGTTCCTTCATCGGCGTGGGTTTATCCATGTTTCCCATATTTTGCTTCGAGCTCCTTGTACTCATCTTGGATCTCTTCTTGCAAGAATTATTGCTTGTAAAGGTCTTCTTGCTAATTTTCACCCAGTTAATCACGCTCTATTTCTTGATCACGTTCCAGATGGGTGAAAAGTCTCTCAAAAAGGAAAAGGCATTATCGGTGGTGTTACCCGCGCATTACATCTCCATGTTTGTAAATATTCTTCTTTTCCTGCTAGGTTGATTTTAGAATAATGGAATTCCTTGTTTCAAGTTGAGAATTTCCATTGCTATCCTGGCTGCTAGCATTGCCGCTTGACCATGATCGTGAGCTGGAGATACTTCCACGATATCGGCTCCAACCAAGTTTTGCCCTTTCATGTTGGCGAGGATATCCAACACGACAAGTGGCGTCAATCCTCCAGGCTCGGGATTTGCAACCCCTGGTGCATATGCAGGATCGAAGACATCCATGTCCACGCTCAGGTAAATTCCATCATGGGAATCCATGAAGTTTGAGAGGCTTGAAAACGCCTTTTCTCGCGCCTTGGAGTTTTTGAACCAGCTTGAAGGGATATTATTGATGCGGTGTTCTTTTAGAAAGTTTATTTCCTCACGGCAGCAAGCCCGCCATCCTAGAATGAGGATGTTATTATCCCCGCAGAATTCTATCAACCTGCGATTGATGCACGCGTGGGAGTGCGTGCTCCCCATGTAGTTATCACGCAAATCGAGATGGGCATCAAGAACTATAATGCCAACATCTTTTTCACGTGGGACGAGACTTGCCGTTATGGAATGCTCGCCTCCCAGGGCAATGAGTGTATTTCCATGTTCCCTGATTGGAATCGTTACCGTTCGAATGAGCTTGAGTGCTGTCACCATGTCCAAGCTGAAAATCTCCAAATCTCCCAGGTCCGTGTAAGCTGCTCCTTCCACGGTTGTATTCAATCTTATACTTGCTGGTTCTAGGTTATGTGATGCTTCCCGTATTTCTCTCGGTCCGAAACGACACCCCGGACGATACGTGCTCGTGATATCCAGCGGAAATCCTGCAATCACGGTTTCCCTTTCATTAACCCACTTGAAGCCATGTTTTGCACGGGAAAATGGAGTCGTGGCTGCGAAATGTAGTTCCAAGTCTTCAATCGTTCCAGGTTCATTCAAGGTTTCATTTCACCTCAAAAAATTCAATTCCAGGACACTTCAATCTTTGGCACTGGATGAATTCTGCATCAATTACCATATCAACTCCCTGAATTTAAGAAGTGACGTTAATCTTCGCATCTTGTTACAATTTCCATTTCAAGGAGCCCGAATTCATCACTTCGATTACCACTGCATCCATTTTCCCAGTGCCGTGCCGAACTGATGTGAAAATATACCTTCCTTCATCCGGAAGCACGCCAATGC
>WJJB01000267.1 GCA_014729935.1 Candidatus Bathyarchaeota archaeon
GATGTGTTCGGTCCACCGATCCAGCGCTGGGCATTTAACGCCATCAAGAATGCCAAGGAATCGAACGAGGATCTCGATATCAAGGTTTCGTTACAAATCAACGATACCAATCGCAGGACGGTGAAGAGATTGATCAGGGAGGGCATCGAGGTTTACAAGCGAGACGAGCCGTTGCTTCCACTTGCTCTCTTGATCATTGACTCAGATCAATTTATACAATTGAATATTAGTAATTTCGAACCACTTCCCGAGTATTACCTTGGCATATATGGCGAGAATGTATCTGTGCCACAGATGACGGGTATGGAATATCTTTTCAACCATATCTTGAAGGATCACGTGCTCGTCACCAAGGATAATTTTGACGAGAGTTAGACTTGAAGACCACTTGGAATAACTTAATAACGCTCATGGAATATTATAGGATCGTGCTGTTTCCTTTGAATAAGTATGGCTATTCCCTCGATTCAGGGAATGGCTAATCGCGTATTTCATGACATGGGAATGATGCATTAATGCCGAAAATATACACTTCAAAAGTGTGCGTGGTGGGTGATCAGGGCGTCGGGAAGACCTCGCTCCTGTTAAAATATTCCAAAAACACCTTCTTCGAAAATTACAAGCCAACCCTTGGGGCGGATTTCATCATCAAGGAGGAAAAAATCGAAGGCACCGACGATTTCTGCCATCTCTACCTGTGGGATCTCGCAGGCAATAAATCTTTTGCGATCTTGAGGAACTATTACATGCATGGCGCGAATGCCGCAATAGTTTGCTTTGATCTAAACAATCCAGAATCTTTCAAAAATGTGTCTAGCTGGTTGAAAGACGTGAACAAGATACGCGCCAATATTCCCATCATTCTCGTGGGGACAAAAAATGATCTCAACCAGGAAATTCATGACGAAAATATCGAGAAATACATCAAGGAAAAGAATCTCCCATTCTTCAAGACCAGTGCAAAGGAAGGAGAAAACGTGCGAGATGTGTTCATGAAAATGATAGACATGATACTTTCCAATGTTGATTGATTCCCATCACCGCGATCACGTGAATTTTCCCTCAAGCATCCTGTATATATCGTCGATCGTGTAAATAACCGCGCGAGTATTGCCAATAACATCCAAGAATCCCAATTCTGACTTGAAACGAGGTACAAGATGCACGTGTAGGTGCTTGATGCTTTGGCCAGAATGTGGTCCCTCATTAATCCCAATATTGAAACTTGTGCAACCGAATTGCTCCTCTAGCACATCTTGCGCCTGCTTTATGAATCCCGTGATCTTCTGGGTGAGTTCTTTGGAGAGATCTCGCATTCGCTCAACATGATCCGCCGGCACGATCATGAGATGGCCGGGATTATAGGGATAAATGTTTGGAATGATGAACAGATCCTTATCTTGGTAAAGTATACATGCTTTCACGTCTGGATCATGGTCCCTGATGGCACACATGATGCATTCGACATCTGGTTTATTGCCTTGTACATAATCGGCTTTTCCCCTTGCAAAAAGGTTTTTCTTGAACACGGCTTCCCGTTTCAATTTATCCTCATCTTTTTCCATGAACTTCTTGTCTCCCGGGTTACACGTGCACCCCGTCATTTGGGTAAAACATTGCATGCTTAATGTAGTTATTCTGAACAAGATTGGTGAGTGGCAAAAGCAAGTTTATTAGTTGGAAAATGAATAATGCATATAAACACGGCAATTCCAATCAAATACAAAGACTGGACTGGTTAAGAATGTCAACAAATCCTCAACTTGATGAGATCTTGGATGGTCTTCGCAAGATACAAGGCATACATGGAACCGCCCTGGTGGAAAAGTACGGTCTCGTATCCGGCCAAGCGCTCCCTGCATGGATAGATGCTGAAAGTCTCGGAGCCATGGTGAATCTCATCGTGAAAGCAAGTGCCCGGGCAACCCGGGAATTGGCACAAGGAGAGTTCAAGAGCGCGATGATCGATAACGAAAAGGGAAGGCTCATTTTCACCGCGTTGGGAAGTAAAATCCTCATTATTGTTGCGACACCAAACGTGGCAATGGGCATACTTCAAGTTAAGTTGCAAACAGCCGCCCAAGCTATATACCAGCTTGGAATCACCTGAATTCAGGCATGCAAATCGAAGTAAAACAGGAAAGGGAAGGCTGGTAATATCTCGTGATATTACCTTTCGATCCCGATAATTTCACGCTTTTTTAATCTCTTCTTCCATCAGAGTTCTGGTTATTTCTGGATCGGCCTGTCCCTTGGTTTTCCGCATCACTTGACCAATCAGGAACTCTATGGTGCGTGGATTATCACCATCGATGACTTCCTGAACCGTATCCGGGTGCTGGGCGATGACATCCGTGATGATGGGTAGAAGTTCTGCTTCATCGGTTATCTTGGAACCAAATTTCTTAAGGAGTGACGTGACGCTCTCTCCATTGAGTAATCCCTTGATCCACTTCTTGGCAATCTTGCCACTAATGGTACCTTCCTTGATCAGGTCCAGCATTCCTGCGAGAACATTTGCATCGAGTTTTGTTTCTTCGATATCAACGTTAAGTTCATTGAGCCTCCTGGAAATATCCCCCATGAGCCAATTCGACACGTTTTTTGGATCATGGTGAATTTTGCAGGTTTCTTCGAAAAAATCAGCCATTGCCTTGGAGCTCACGATGACCGTGGCATCATACTCGGGAATACCATACTCCTCAACAAACCTGGTTCTCCTAGCATCGGGAAGCTCTGGTAGGGAATCCCTGATTTCCTCGATGTATTCCTTACCAATTTTGAGGGGAACGAGATCAGGTTCTGGGAAGTAGCGGTAATCTTTTTCTGTTTCCTTGGTACGGAGGGACATCGTTACACGCCTGGTTTCATCCCAATGGCGTGTTTCCATGACAATTTTCCCACCCGCCTTTATTTTTTGCTTCTGTCGCATCATCTCGAATTTCAACGCACGCTCCACTTCCTTCACACTCGAGATGTTCTTGATTTCCACCCTTTGATAACCCTTGAAGGAGATATTTGCATCACACCGCATTGAACCATCTAGACTGAGATCTGCAATACCGAGATGCTCGACGATGGATCGAAGTTTCTTTAAAAACGCCCGTGCTTCCTCGGGGCTTCTCATGTCTGGTTCGGTCACCGCCTCGATGAGTGTGCACCCGTGGCGGTTGTAATCTACCAAGGCGTGGGGAGAAGATACGATGGAACCATCGTAGGATAATCTACCTGGATCCTCTTCCAGGTGCAATCGGGAAAATCGAATCTTGCGTTCACCAGTTTTGGTGCTGAATAGAAGTTCCCCGCCCACGCATATTGGGACGCCTCCTGCCTTGTCATACTGGGTAATCTGGAAGTTTTTAGCCATATCAGGATAGAAGTAATTTTTCCTGAAGAAAAACGTCTCCCCTTGCACTTTTGAATCCAGGGCAAGTCCCAGGAGGATCGCATAATCCACGGCGCTCTTGTTCAAGACTGGTAGGGTACCTGGCAGGGCCAAGCAGACTTCACAGGTGGTAGTATTTGGTGGTTTCCCCCGGTAATTAGACGTGCACCCGCAAAATAGCTTCGTGCGTAGCTTTGTTAATTGAATGTGAACCTCTAGACCGATGATGACTTCAAGTTCGCCTTGATTTACCATTTTATTTTTCACTCTCCAACTGGAGGCAGCTTCGTGTGAATATCTAGCGCATCTTCTAATGCAATACCCATTCCCAGGACAGTGGATTCATCATAGAAGTTTCCCATGATTTGTAAGCCCACGGGCATCCCATCCTTGTCGAATCCGCACGGCATCGACATGGAAGGAATGCCAGCCAAGTTTACCGGAACGGTAAGTGCATCCTCGAGATACATGGTTAACGGGTCGTCCAATTTTGTACCGATTTTAAAAGCGGTTGTAGGCATGGTTGGTCCCACGAGCACGTCCACTTCATTCAAGGCCCTCTTGAAATCTTCCTGGATCAAGGTTCTTACCTTGAGGGCTTTCATGTAAAACATGTCAAAATAACCAGCAGATAATGCGTAGGTTCCCAAGATGATCCTGCGCCGAACTTCCGCACCGAATCCCGATTGCCGGGTTGCCGCGTACACGGCATCGTAATTCCCCTCCACGTCCTTCCTGTGCCCGTAGCGCAAGCCATCATATCTTGCCAAATTAGACGAGGCTTCGCACATTGCAATGAGATAATACGTTGGCAAGGAATATTCCAAGTGGGGGAGTGAAACATCATGTATCTCAGCCCCCAATTCTTCCATGGTATCGATGGAGTGCTGCACGCGTTTCTTGACGTCATCCTGCAGGCCATCCGTGAAGAATTCACCAGGTACACCCACCTTTTTACCATCCATGAACTGGTGAGATTCATCCTTATAGGTGTCTACATCCACATCCACGGTGGTGGAGTCCTTGGGATCCACTCCTGCCATGATCTCCAACAGCATGGCACAATCGCGAACGCTGGTAGCCATGGGGCCGATTTGCTCCAAGGAGTTGGCGTATGCAACCAAGCCAAAACGTGAAACCCTACCATAAGTCGGCTTGATGCCAGATATGCCACAATATGATGCTGGACACCTGATGGAGCCACCAGTATCGGATCCAAGAGCGAACGGTGCTTCCCTGGCAGCAATCGCGGCACCACTTCCCCCGCTTGAGCCCCCCGGCACCCGGTTCACGTTCCACGGATTGAATGTGGGGC
>WJJB01000268.1 GCA_014729935.1 Candidatus Bathyarchaeota archaeon
CCATTGTGGCAAGTACATGCAACGCGTAATTTGTAATTCATCAAAAAATTACCAAGAAAATGCCAAATGGGGAGGAAAATATAAAAGGTCAGCTGGGAAATATTAACCAACGACGAAAACGTTAATAACTTCTTGTGGGATGGCAACCGCCTCCATGGTTGTACTGGACCGTGGAACGCGGGTTATCCCACCGGAACCCGGCGGAATACCTTGCCGGGAGATACATACACACCAATACATGCAAAAAGTGAATCATAATGGCAGAAGATCTTGATTTTTTGGCAGCAAAACCACTCGTCGTGGATAACGGGACCGGCATTTCCAAGAACGGTTTCGCGGGCGAAGATCAGCCCCGGTCCGTCTTCCCGACACTCATCGGCTATCCGAAATACACCAGCATCATGACTGATGTCGAGCACTACACGCGTGAATATTACATTGGCGAGGAAGCACTCCAACTCAAGGGCGTTCTCAAGCTCATGTACCCCGTTGAACACGGGATCATCGAGGACTGGACCGCCATGGAGAAAATCTGGCACTACACCTTTTACACCGACCTGCGCGTTGACCCGTCCGAGCATCCCGTCCTGCTCACCGAAGCACCATTGAACCCGAGACCCAACAGGGAAAAAATGGCTGAAATCATGTTCGAAACATTCAACGTGCCAGCGCTCTATGTCGGCATGCAAGCCGTGCTCTCCCTGTATGCATCTGGCAGGACCACGGGATGCGTCATCGATATCGGCGACGGCGTTGCACATATCGTGCCCATCTATGAAGGCTTCGCCCTGTCACACTCCATCTCCAGGGTTGACTTGGCTGGAAGGGACATCACCAATTACCTGCAGAGATTGCTCAGGCAAAAGGGATACACCTTCACGACATCCGCGGAAAAGGAAATCGTGCGAGATATCAAGGAAAAACTCTGCTACGTCGCCCTGGATCCCGAAAAGGAACTCATGCTTGCCAAGAAGGTCGCAGGCATGGAGAAATCATACATCCTGCCCGACGGCGAAACCATCACCGTTGGCGTGGAGCGATTCCTGGCACCCGAGTGCTTCTTCAACCCCGGCGTGCTCGGAAAAGAATTGGACCCACTGGACGACACCGTTGTCAACGCCATCAAGGCATGCGATGTCGACCTGCGACGGGACCTGTATGCTAATATCGTGCTCTCGGGTGGCTCGACCATGTTCCCGGGACTCAAGGAACGCCTGCAAAAGGAAATCAAGGAGCAAATTCCCGAATCGGTCGACGTGAAAATCGTGGCGCCCCCCGAGCGGATGTACTCCGTCTGGATCGGCGGCTCCATCCTGGCATCCCTGAAAACGTTCCAAAAAATGTGGGTAACTCGGAAAGAGTACAAGGACCTCGGTCCCCAGGTCATCCACCGTTGCTTTTAGGCGGCACGTGCACCACCATTTTTTATCCCTTCTTTTTCCTTTCCTTGCCAGCGTCATTCCTGCTGCAATGCGGAGCCCCCGCTCGCACCTTCATCGATATCCACGTGATAGGGGATGCCCACCACCTCACCTTCGAGCACCTGCTCGCCAGACTCATTTTCGCAGGTCATGTGGAACGTTACCCTGCATCGTTCCCTATCCACCTTGGTCACGGTTCCCGTTGCGGTGATTTCCTGGCCGGGATAGACGGGTCGCAGGAACGAGAACCGCATGGTCTCGGCAAGGTATCCCGGCCCCGGGAACAGGTCCCCGCCGAAATGGCAAATCATGCCACCGACCAGCAGCCCGTGCACGATGGGGGCTTCGAATCGTGTTGCCCGCACGAAGGCCCCGTCCGAGTGGAACGGGTTGTGGTCTCCAATCAGCTCGCCCATCAGGTCCGTCTCCCGCTGGGTGAAGGTCCGGGAGAAACGGACCACCTGTCCCACTTCGAACTCGTCGATGTCGCGACCAACCTTCATGGGACCTTGGAACGCGGGATCACTTTTTGAGCTTGCCCCTGGTCCCTGGTGGCATTGGATCCTCCCTATCCTGCATTCCCGGTTGGCGGGATTCCCTCGCGGCGAGCATCCGGTTCAAGATCGTGGATGCATCCCGCATGGCAAAGGACCACGCGACTTTCTTGTTGAATAGAAGGCAGCGGACATCCATTTCGGCAGGGGCTATCGATGCCGCCTTCCCGATCATTGAATTTACCATCATACCGTAGGCAACCACTTGAGGGACGTGCGGGATGAAATCCCGTTCCGGCACAGCTTTGTACTCGCAAATTTCGATTCGCGTGTCGTCAATAGACCGAATCAAGTCCACGTGACCGGAAAGCATCCTGGTGGAGCACCACGCGGGAAGTTCAATGGCCATGGCTTGCGGGTCATTAAGAAAGATCTCTCGGAGCACAACATCATGGCTCACTGCATCCTCATCCAGCGCATCGGCAATCCTGGGAACGGGATGGGAACCCCCAGCGTGATACCTTGTGATAATCAGATCGTCTATAAACATGGATGCCAGTGAACTCCGAGAGGCTTCATCTAATCCAGTGATGGAGAAACTACTGGCACGCCGGTAATCGTGCGAAGTGAATGGCTCCATCGGTAAGTCGTGATCGCCAATCCTGCTGATTATTTCCTGTAGTGCAAGGACACTCCGTCTTTTCTTTCCATCTAAGAATTCCCTTGGTGATTGGTTCGGACATTCCACAGGGTAGGGGGATCGGACGAGACACTTGTACATGAAGCCGTGATGTCGAAATAGGGCAACCCGGAAGTTAACCTCGTGGATACCTGCATTTTTCAACTTTTCTTCAAGGTAATGTTGCATTTCTGATGGAGAAACAGTGAATGGCACATCTATCACGTGATACCCGTGAGATTCTAAGAGTTCACGTTTTATCCTGTCTTTATTTTGCAAGTGCTTGAATTCTTCGATGGAATCATGCATCCATTGGACGTGATGATAATGCTGCTCCCCCATATAACGTACAGCAATCATTAATTCATCAGACAACATATCAACTTCCAAGTGATTACCCAGTTCGTTTTTTAACCACGGGATTGAGCCAGGATTGCATTTTGAAAAATGTGTTCCAGTGATTTGCTCCAAGATGATCTTGCAGTTTGTTTCACTACGTGAATAGCCGTCTGCGTAACATTTCGGGCATGTAGTATGTCCAGTCAATAAAGAGTGGGGAGTTCGTGAGAATTCATGATCTCTTTCGCATTTGAGGATAATGAGAGACCGTGAACCTTTATACGGAGATGAAGCTCGTAATCCTGAGTTCCTGGCATTCAATCTATCTTGTAAACCAGGAAGGGATCCCTTCCGTGGATGAATGTTATTAACTGTGAATAATCGCTCAAGTTCTGCTCTCGATATTGAATAATTTCTTGCAATTTCTCCAATTGGCTGCCCATCAACCCGTTGTTTCTTCATATCTTCGAGATCTGCGGGATCTGTTTCAAATAACCACTTTCTAAATTCCCATGCTTTTGCATTCATTATGCTAGCATGTTGATTGAAAAACAAATAAGTGGGTAGGGGCGCGCGATTCAATACCATTGAACTGGGAATTCCCCCGTGATCCACGCCATCTCCCTGATGAAAGAGAGCGTTTGGAATAACGTCCCAGTGCTATAAAGGCCACCTTCGATCAGGTCCTCGATGGACGTGAACACGATATGCGAGGAAGCCGTGGTATTGGCATAATAACGGTACAGCTGGAACCACCCTTGCCTGAGGGTTCGATAATGCTGGCTGCCACCCGTGTAGCCGTTCACGTTATCAGCGTATACATTCGAGTGATTCGTGCAATCACCGCCACCGTCACATTCCAGTTCCCATGTCTTTTCAATCGGACCACGATACACGAAATCCACGAACGTGTTGGCAAAACGTTCCATATCTATCGAAGTGAACACGATGCCCCTCTCGTGGCACATCACGGCAAAATCAACATCTATGCTCCCGTGGCTGGTATCGGAATTATCACCGGTTTCAGAATACCCCCACGTGTACATTTCCTTAATCTCTCCATCCATGGTATAGTTCCTCGTGACCAGGTGTTCCTTGAAGAATCGAGCGATCTTCTGCACCATGGCATGATAGGTCTGGTTCCCGGTGCACTCGTGCAAGATGATCATCAAG
>WJJB01000269.1 GCA_014729935.1 Candidatus Bathyarchaeota archaeon
AACGTGCATCTTGAGCCATTAGACGTTTCAGTACCTGTTGAAAAGATGTTCTCTCGCTTTTTTGATGAAGGCATCATGTCCATTCACCTAGTCGAGGGGCAGGTGCCCCGTGGAAAAAAGGGGAAACCTGGTTCATGGGTCCTTGTACCAGTAGATGACGAAGTCCTAGATCGGGAAACCCTCTCCCGCTTGGCTAATGAAATCCTCAATCTTGCAAGTGGAAAGGGACGCGATAGGGGCTTCCTAGAAATAAATTATGAAGGCGCAAAGGTGGTCCAGTTCCAACATTATCGAATCGCCCTCGCGTATCCCCCGGTTTCAAAAATGTACGAAATCACCGTGACACGCCCGCTTGTCAAGCTAGATTTGGATTATTACCAGCTTCCTCGATCTCTCGTGGAGAGGTTCACTGGTGAAGCCGATGGCATCCTGATAGCGGGACCACCGGGTGCGGGCAAATCCACCTTCGCGTCGGCATTGGCAAACTTTTACTCCCGCAGAAATTTCGTGGTGAAAACGCTTGAAAGCGTGCGGGACTTGCAGGTAAATCCCGATATCACCCAATACGGGGCAATCGAGGGGGAGATGGAAAAAAACGCGGATATGCTTCTTCTAGTACGCCCGGATTTCACCATCTTCGACGAGGTGCGGCGGACGAAAGATTTCAACATCTTCGTCGATCTGCGTCAGGCGGGAGTTGGTATGGTCGGGGTAATCCATGCATCAGCTCCCATCGATGCGATCCAACGGTTCATCACCCGGGTTGACCTTGGCACGCTCCCGCAAATCATCGATACCGTGGTTTATATTCAAGGTGGATCCATCCTAGATATACTCGGGATCCGGATGGTCGTCAAGATCCCGCGTGGGTTCAGGGATGAGGGGCTGGCACGACCCGTGCTTGAAGTGTTTTCTTACCAGCAAGCAGGAAGAATACTCTACGAGATATATACGTTCGGCGAGAATACGGTCATCATCCCGCTAGATGGAAATGGAAAAAGGAACCGGGATCGTGGCAGGCGAAATTACCACCATTCCCAACATGATGCATCATCAGGCTACATTCAGGGTGATAGGGAAGGCATGACACGGATAGAAGG
Organism: Candidatus Bathyarchaeota archaeon; assembly: GCA_014729935.1. GTDB lineage: Archaea > Asgardarchaeota > Lokiarchaeia > Sigyniarchaeales > Sigyniarchaeaceae > WJJB01. The sequence continues at coordinate 1,101 of WJJB01000269.1, forward strand.
CGTGAAAAATATGAAATCGGTCGTGGAGTTATTTCCAGGGTATCGGGTGGCGGGTGAAGATATCGTCATTTGCACGAGTGATGGCACACCCGTGATGCAGGGAACCGTGTCCTCTAAAGGTAACATGCGCATTCGAAAGAAAACGCCGATTGGCAACCAGCTCTCCATGCTCTTGAAGCGCGGGGAACAGCTTTTTTTCCATATCGCGTGAAAAAAACAACGCGGTACACCAGTTGAAACAAGAGAAAATAGGGGCAGGGATCCGAGTAATTATTATCCCGTTAATCCCTGCTTGAACGTCCGATGACCAAGATCAGGAATATCCGGACGATGAGGATGAAATAATCAAGCGCCAAGTGCGCCGTGGCATATACCCAACGTCCTGAAGATACCCTGTCCCTGAGAGCTGCCAAATCATATAACGTGCAGAACCCAGTTAGAAACACGGCAAGGAATGACGAGCCCAGCAAGTACAGGGAGAAATTACCGATAAGCAAAGAACTTATCATCCACACGAGGAACCCGACCGACGCGAACATGACTATGTAAATGCTGATACGAACGAAACCCGACCCTGGATTAAAAAACCTGGATGAGTACCTGGTAAGCATGTAGATCGTGAAAACCGTCGCCGTGGCTGCAAACACCGCCACCGTGAAAAGCATCAAGACTTCTTGAAGGTCTCCAAGCAGGACCAAGCCATATCCGACAACAGGTGCTTGCACCAAGCCAGCGGAAAAGCATAGCGCGTAAAATAACGGTAATGCAACGTTATTTTTCCCCTGCATGCCAGTCACGAAGGTGGCTATGGCAAGCGCAAAATAAGCCACGATGGACAAGATCAAACCAGGCAGGCTATAGATGATGTTGAACAAGACGGTAAGGTTCACGACGAACATGGTAACGCAAAAGATCACGGTTCCATACGCCATCGTCGGGAGGACACTGTACTTTATTATCTCGTCAACAGTCTCCTCGTCTTGCACGTATCCCGTCTCGTTCCCGATATTTCCGTATTCGAAATATTCACCTGGCATCATAAATCACTTCATGTAACTAATACAGGTTCTTGAATTTATGCTTTTTTGCGAAAGAAAACAAGCCCCTATTGATTAATTGAGGCGTGGCATGTCAAAGCATGATAGTATCCTTCATATTATCGGATTAACCTGAATCTATGAATCCTGGCGGGAATTAATTCACGATGATATTTAGGCCGTGAAAGAATAACCACTTCACCCGCCAAGCCACCCGGGGATCAAACGGGATGCAGCGCGCCACCATGGAACCATGCCAGCCTGCACGGGAATCTCCATGAATGAAAAAGGAAGATCACGGGAAGGACGAGAGAATTTATCTTTAATGCTGCATTAGCATTCCCGTGCAAGGGAGTCCGCCTTTCATTTTCAACTGTAGATAGAAGAGACATAACACCGTGATCATGATGACTTTTCGATACTTAATCCCAAAAAGCGTCTTCAACGAACTCACCAAGTTGTGTGTCGACCGTGCGCCCACCGTCGTTTGGGGGAAATTATTTGCAGATAGGAAAGAATCATTCGCTGTCGTGAGCTCCTTCGAGATCGATGAGCAAAGATCTGATAACGAGGGCCACGAGAGACCCAAGAGCTGGATGCGAATGAAGAAAACTAAGATCAAGACCAATCGGAAGCTCAAGGAAGAGGAAGGATACGATATCATCTGGAATTTCCACACCCATCCTTCTGGGAATACAGAGCTTCACGAAATAGACTTGAAAATCCTCAATTACCTATCCATGGGAGTGATGGTGATCATCACCGACAAGGAAATCGTGGGATGGTACTACGACAAGCGAAGTACAAAGAAACCAATCATCGAGAAGATGATATACGAGGTCATAGACGATATCTGACCTCACCTCTTTCTTCTAGCCACGGTACTCAGGCGCGGTGAACTCGTTCATTCATGCGGAGGTAATTCACGAAAAAAGTAACAAACAAGAGTATCAAGATGATATCTTGCGTTCTTGCATCTTTCCAGCGATTCGATTGGCTGCTTCTTCAAGTTCAGCGGAAAATTGCTTGTCCTTCTTGCTCTTCATCTTAAGGAGGGCCCCACCAATACCTGTCATTGCAATTCCAACGATCACCAATCCGATTCCTGCCAATGTATCGCCCATGCTAAAAAACGGGATGCAAAGCAACCCGATAAGAATTCCAATGCAAAACATGGTCACTATGAAATAATTACCTTTCCTTGCTTTAACGACCATCCCTATTAATGACTCGAGCTCCTCCTTCTCATCCTCAGTCACGAATGGCTCGCATTGCGGGCACACACCACCCTTGCGAATACACGATAGGCATATGTTGCTCTTGCATGTCTTGCATTTTATGGCTTCCTTGGCATCATACAATTGTTGCCGTTTACCGCAGGCTCCGCAACTATAGGTTACAACGCTTATTTTTACCATGTTTCCTTTCACCTTCTCTCTGCTATTCATGCGTATATGGTCAATTGGAATGAATACTTCCAAGCTACTTTCAAAATATATTCTATAAAGTAATAAAGCTACCATTCTCTCGAGCATTGCATGTGTGTATTCTCCATGTCCGCTCATTCTTCATGAAGGTTCCATATCCCAGTGGTTCAAGTGATCTATCGTTAAACTGAGTCTTTACCGAACCACATGCAGAAAACCAGGGATGAGACAAGCTGATGGCATGGTTGAGATGACCCAGATTCACTTCAAGAGAATTTCTTAAGCAGGAATTGCTTGAAACTGGCGTATTCTCGAGGTATTCGCTCAAATTGCTCGGGCTTATCCTGCATTTCTCGCAAGATTCTTGGCATATCTGGATTGATTCCAACGATCTCCCGGATGAGTATGGGGAATTTTGCAGGATCCGCCGTCTCGAAACTCACGAAGGGCCCACTATTTCCCGTTTCTTGAACGAAACTATCAATACCAGCCCATCCAACCGCACCATGAGGTTCCAAGATGTACCCGTGTTCCTGATTCACCCGGTGAATCACCTTCCTAGTGGTTTCATCATCTATCGACACGCTATACAAGTCAGATCTCATCATTTCCATGTCTGGCTGCTTCGAGACCTTGCCTTCATGATCCATGATGCCACCGTAGAGATCCACGATGCGAGCAAGATTCGAAGGATGTCCAACATTCATGGCGTTGCTCAAAGCCTTTCGAGATGGTTCCACCTTTTGGTACCTGCCAGTATTCAAGAACACGGGAAATTCATCATTTGCATTCACTGCCGCGATGAACTTGCGCACAGGCAACCCGAGTTGCTTTGCTATCAATCCTCCCATCAAGTTCCCGAAATTGCCTGAGGGTACCGAAATCACCAGGGGTTCGTGCTCGTTGCTTGCTTGGATTCTGTTTTCATTCACACGCAGGAATGCCCAGAAATAATAAACACTTTGGGGTAACAATCGTCCAACGTTAATCGAGTTAGCCGAAGAAAGCGATAAACCTGCAAGATCGGGGTCTGCAAACGCCTGCTTCACGAGGGCTTGGCAATCATCGAATTTTCCATCAATAGCGATGGCGGTCACGTTCCCTCCAAGGGTGGTCATTTGCTTCCTTTGCCTGTCTGATACCTCGTTCTCAGGGAATAGCACGGTCACCTTGATCCGATCAACCCCGTGGAATGCAGAAGCCACTGCGCCCCCCGTATCTCCCGATGTTGCAGTCAAGATGAGCAATTCACCACCTTTTTCCTGCAAGAAGTACTGCATCAACCGAGCCATGGTGCGAGCTGCAAAATCCTTGAAGGAGGCAGTTGGTCCCTTATCCAAGCGAAGCACGTGTCTATCTTCCACGACAAAATCCAACGGCACGGGGAAATTGTAGGCATCCCTGGTTATCGTTCGAAGCGTGCGAGGGGGGAGTTGATCTCCAATCAAGCGGGAAAGAACGGTGAATCCAACTTCCGGATAATCCAAGGATACCATGTCTCGTATTTCCTCAATCGACATACGAGGATACTTGTCTGGAGTGAACAATCCCTTATCTGGAGCCAAGCCTTTCAGTAACGCCTCGCTGAACTCGACTTTCCTGCTGTCGTGATTAGTTGAATGAAACTGCAGCGCCATGATTATGACAAATGGAAATCAATTTTATGCTTTCTTGCGAAGTGTACTATCAGTAATCATCGACGAAGGAAATGCATCAATCAATGAAGGAATCACCACTCTCGCTGACAAGGAGTCTTGTTCCATTCATCTCCTACATGATGCTGAGTGGAGGTAGCGGGTATGGCTTTTTTGCATTTGCGCCACAACTGCTTGAGATGCACGTGAACGAGGGATTGGTTTCGCTTATCTTGCTATTCCAACCGGCAATGATAATGGGATTCAGCACTCTCTTTGGCCGCATTTCTGACAAGCAAAGGAACAGGAAAAAACT
>WJJB01000270.1 GCA_014729935.1 Candidatus Bathyarchaeota archaeon
AGGCAGAAAAGTGAATCAGGAGACATCTTAGCACCGTGGGAGGTGCGAGATGAATTCTACGCCCTCCACGGGGAACCATGGGATGATGAATATTCACCAAGCGATGCAGCGTGCAAGCAATTCCAGGAAAACTACACATGGTACGAGCAACATTACAACGATTTCTCACCTGGGGGTTTTTCAGATTTTGCCTTGATGTCCAGCGCGGGTGGGTTGTTCGAAGGCACGTGGGAAGGAATGGGGTCCGGCACGGCAACCATGGCTATCATGTGTCGGAAGTACCCTGGCAAACTCAAGACATGGCTTGGACAGGTGAAAAAATTGGTCATGAAAACCATCAAACGCCAATACGAGCTTGCTGAAGATGTGGATGCGCAGATTGATTTCGTCTGGTTTTGGGATGACACGGGCCAAAAGGGCAGGCCGATCATCGATCCAAAGCTTCACGCCAAGTTTTGGGTACCGCTATACAAGGAAGTATGCGATTACGTCCACGCGCATGGGGGATACGTGATAATTCACAGTTGCGGGTTTGGGGAATCCATCATACCGAATTGGATAGATGCTGGCATCGATGCTTGGCAAACCGTTGAGCGGGCAGCCTTGAACGATCCGGCACGCATTAGGAAGAATCATGGAAACGATATCATCCTGATCGGGGCGGTGGACGCCAGTAACACGGTTAGCTTTGCAACTTCCACTGAGGAGGTACGGGAGCATGTGAAAGAAACCGTGCAGGATGCCGTTTATGAGCCTGAAGACGCATGTTACGTTCCAGGGTTCACCCATGACCTGCTTGATTGCCCGGTAGGAAACGTGCGTGCCGCGGTGGATGCCATGCTAGAATTCGGCAGCATGAAGGCCCTCAAGAATAATTCATGATGATATCTCCCCTAGAAAATGGGTAATTCCTAGTGATTATTTCGCATAATTCACGAGTAGATTATAATGGCAATTTACGCGTATGGAAAACGGGTGCCAGAAATTGATGAGACCGCGTGGGTTTTTCCCACGGCATCGGTTATTGGCAAGGTAACGCTTGAAGGAAAAGTATATGTTGGTGCAGGAGCCGTGTTACGTGGTGATTATGGTAGCATCATCGTGAAGTCCGGATCTGCAATCGAGGAAAACACTACCATCCATGCTCGGATGGCTGGCACGTGTTTCATAGAACAGGATGTGACTGTCGGTCATGCTGCCATGTTGCATAATTGCACCATCAAGAAAGGAGCAGTCATTGGAATGAACGCAACGGTTAGCGATCATGCCATTGTGGGCGAAGGTACCATTATCGCCGAGGGTGCGGTCGTTAAGGCTAAATCGGATATTCCCCCTTTCAAGATCGCTGCGGGAGTCCCTGCACAAGTCATAGGGGACGTTCCAGAAGCACATAAGGAGTTCTGGCTTGCCGCCAAGGAAGTTTACAAGGCATTATGCCGTGATTACAAGCGAAAGTTGAAAAGATTAGACTAGACCTGCGAGTAAGACCTATTTTGCATTATTGTTTCTTGCAATGGACCATTCAAGGAACTTGAGTCAGGGAGGTCCGGTCATTACTGGTCTTTCCCCCCTAATAACCACCGTGACAGTTTCCCGGCACGTGGCTCAAGTAAATGGAGCCGCCCAGTCACCAGCCAACGGGGAATGATTGCTTCACGACCTGAACAGAAGGACGTGGTTTCATCGTGGGTTTACGGATGAAAAAGTTTTAACGAGTGTGATGGAGGATTCATTCATGGATACCCAGTATTCCCCTCACGAGTCTTGGACCCGGGCAAAGATTGACGAAATGAAAGCATGCTCCTGCGGTGGAAAAAAAATTGTAAAACGTCAATCATTGCATTTCATAAATCTCCTCCCCGTAAAAGAATTCATCCTTGCGTGTGACGCGTGCGGGGATACCGTGACCCTCCTTTTCGACACGAGTGCATACATGTGCAAGTGTTGATGCTACATCCTGCACATTATGGTAATGCAAGAATTGGTTCATTAGTTCTTTTTTTTCATGAGTGAAGACCAGTTTTCACTTTTCTCGCATGCAGCAAAGGTTAATACACCGAATTGTTTGTACCTTCTTAACCCGCTCCATCCTGCGTAGTTTCATCCACTTTCCAAGCAAGGTAATCGGTCATGATTAGAAGCGTAATTCTCTCCCAGTTTGACGTTGTTGAAGGACCAAAAATCATGCACGCGGTCCCTAACATCACCCCGGGCGATATCCGATACTTCGAATTCGTTCCCCGCCTCCTCGATATAATGGATAAGCAGGACAGGTGTTTCATGAATTCAAATGGTGATATTTTTTCTCTAAATTATTATTTCGAGATGAAATGCTCGGGAGTCAGGGGGAATAAGATCTTGGCCATGATCTCCGTTGTAATTCAAGCCATCACCCCGAAGGAAAGGGAGAAGATTTCCTCATTTCTCTCGACGCAGGAGCCTAATCTTGAGAGCATCGTGGCTTCAATAAAGGAGGATCCAGATTACAATGAAAAATGCTTATTTCATCCATCAAATGAGGTGAAGTTGGTGAAACAGTTACATGGCGTGCACCGGCAATTTTTCGTGGAAAGTAATTTCATGAAGCAACTCGATCACGAGCGTGGGATGATTTGCGTCATGGGCCCAAAACTATTCAACCCTCGTGAAGAGATAGAACGGTACCAAGCCATGCTCATGAATGATGGACGGAGCTTGAAATCGAAACTGGTACTGAAAGCAGTATCGGAATTCGAGTATATCCACTTTTATTGCTTGGATAGGGATAACCAACTAGAAACTTGCGAGCGGGTGGACTGTCCTGTCTGCAGGACTTTTGCTCTCGAGTCCGATGCAACCATATACGTGTTCAATAACTCCCGATTTGATTTCAACACGGATATTGATGATTTCATGGATTTCATTCGGAATATTGGACGCGTGTCGGCTTTACCCATTCTCGTGCTGGAGGTTCAGGAACATCACGTTGATTCAAGTCAAGCATCGTCCATTAAAGAGGGTGAAATGAAATTTCGTGAGGCGTTCGAGAGCATCCAAGCAGAATTGAAAAACCACCCGATGCAATTTGTTCAATCCGATTATGGTGATGAGTCTGGTTTCGTGGAAGGGATTGCATGGCTTTTAAAACAGCTTATTTGAAATTCTCACCCGTTCCCACGAGTACATTTCGTTCTGAAGGCTGGTGAGAGGATTGTTGGCGCTATTTTCATGGTCTTATGAACGGTGGAGCTTCCAAAATAGCTCTTGTGCGCAAGAATCATTCCTATCGTGGAGGCATCTCAAGCAGGTGAAGCTCCCAAAAAGATTTAAAATCTCAACCACTTTTCCCCCGTGGTATTCCAAATGTCACAAGCAATGATTCACGGTGACTCCTGTTGACCAAGAAGCGCAAAAGTGGCGGTCGACATCGCAAGAAAAGGGGCGGGAATCCCGGCTCGGTGCAGTGTGCAGCTTGCGGTAGATCGGTTCCCAGGGATAAAGCGAAGACGGTCACCAAGAGAGTCTCGGTGGTAGATTACAAGCTCGCAAAGGAACTCAGGGAACAAGGCACCATCATGCCCTCGAGATACGTGACAAGATCTTATTGCATTTCATGTGCAATGCACAAGCATATTATCTCGCCACGTCCGAAGGACGAGCGCAGGGATGATGAACCTCTTAGATAATCCCGGTGGCGGGATTCATGCAAAGACACGTGTTTCACACTTCCCCCCTTTTTCTTATCTATCTTTGGAACGAAAAACCGCTAACTCAGTTTAGAGGGCACGGTAGTTCAATGAAAGAATTGATGTACATCTTCCACGTTATTCCCGCTCTTGATCATACTTATAATGGGCATGGGCTTTTGGAATAACTCGCAGCCATTACATCATCTTGGAGATTCTCTTTCATCGACGGGTTGTGTCCCTGTTTCGCCCATGTTGTTTTGTCCATCTGCTTTTTTAAGCTCCTTGTAGGCATGCCACACGCGTTGGAAAGCAGTGAAATGCATGAGTACGGTAAGCACCACGAATATGTAGAACATGGTGCCCACTCCCGGAAGGATGATCTCTAGTAGAAGCCCGACTGCAAGAACTGCTATTCGTTCCGCCCGTTCGATCAACCCGATTCCAGCCATCTCTACCTGTTCAATCTCAGCCCTCGAGCGCACGTAGGAAGTCATGTAGGCACCTACCAAGCCAATAAAGCCTAGAATGATACCCCAGTTGGTTGCAATGGTGATATCGGTGGTAAGATGAGCAGGTAGTGCAAAGTAATTACCCGCGATCAAGCCGATGATGAAGATTCCATCAGCGTACCTGTCGATGACAGAATCCAAGACCCCCCCAAATGTAGTCTTTTGACCGGTGAATTTCGCCACTCCGCCATCAAGGAGGTCCAAGAATCCACTCAAGCCAAGGAGCAACAAGGATATGATTAGAAATAGCTCGTTCAATCGAAGGGTTCCCACGATGGCTGTCACGATAGCAGCAAGAGCCATCACCAGTAACCCGAACATGGTAATGATGTTCGGGGTGATCTTTGAATTCTCAAACCGCTTGGCGATTGGAATGATGATCTTGTTTGATATATGCCGAATCTTGTTTGATACCATGATGAATTCACAACCCGTTCATTCCTTTTTCGTGTAGGATGCCTCAAGTCGCTTGATGATGAATTTTTTATCCATTGCTTCCAAGAATGGACCGAGTCTTGGCCCGTGTTTCTTGCCAACGAACACCTTGTAAATGGCTTGAAATACCTTCTTTGGTGATACCTCCAATTGTTCCTTTGCAATGTTGAACACTTGGTTCTGGATATCCTCCCCGCTATCAGCCCCGGTGGACACAATAAATTCATGTAGCATGCGCAGGGCTTTTTTCTCTATTTCGTTGAGCTTGCTCGTTACCCCCTCATCAGGTTCCCGTGTCACGTTGAACCTGTAATGTTTCGGAGCGTAGTGTTCAACCCAGTACTTGGCAGCATCTAGTAATTTGAATACGTTCTCCCTTTCAAGCACCCCGGGAGAATCGCCAGGAAACGATCTCCTTGCCATCTCGTTGCACTTGATGACTACCGTGCCCTCATCGAGTAATTCCCGCACTTGAGCCATTACTACGGCATACTTGAAGGGAATTCTCAAGGGAAGCTTTTTTGGCAAATCCACTGGTTGCACGATGGGAAACAGGTATTTGATCACTTGTAACTCTTCGTCAGGAACTTCTTCAAATCCAAAATACACCCGTTCAAAGCGTTCATACTCGTCTTGCATCTGTGGCAGGTATTCCACCCTGAATGATATGTGTGATGTCGGTCGTGTTTTTAGGATCAAGTGCCGGAATGCTTCTGGTAATCCACCGATACGCAGGTATTCCCTCGGGTTGAACACTATGCCACCAGATGTGCTCATATCCTGATCTCCCAGTCGCAACCATTCGTATGAGAGTTTCAATGGCCCCTCGTAACCAAAAATTTCCTTGCATAATTCCAAACCTGTATCGTAACTCCCACCCTTGACGGAGTGATCCTTTCCCGCAGGCTCACAACTCGTGTTGAAGATGGACCATTTTGCGGGCCAATCAACGCGCCAGTTCAATTTCACCCTTGCTTCATCAATGGTGGTAACTTGCTCGTGCTTGCAGGATGGATTAGGGCACTTGTATCGAATCTCCCCTGTACCTGGATTGTAAC
>WJJB01000271.1 GCA_014729935.1 Candidatus Bathyarchaeota archaeon
CATTGCACCACGCCACCCACCAGAACGTCATCAACAAGCGGTTGCTCGAACGGTATCCCGACGCGTCCGAGACGTTCGGCTACATCACCAAGACGCACCGCGAGCACCTCGGGCTGCGGAAGACGCATTACAACGATGCCATCGTCATCGCATCGCGCGGTAAACCGGTCTCGTTCAAGAACGGTACCGTGTTACTCAAGAAATGCGTTGCCAAGGGCGACTACCAGAGAACGAAGGGCGTTCGTTCCCAGATGACCATCCCGAAGGGCAAGATACACGGCTTCAAGAAATTCGACAAGGTGCGCTATCGCGGCACGACGTGTTTCGTGAAGGGGCGGCGATCCACCGGCTACTTCGCGCTGATGGATATCGACGGCACGAAATTACCGTTCAAACCAATTCCGAAAGCAAACTTCTTACAAAGGCTGGAGGCGAGAAATACATGGTTGACAAAAACAATAACAGTATAACACGCCCCCGATTCCTCCACGCCCTAAAGGACGTGGTTTCCTCGGGGGTTTACGGATGAAAAAGAAGGACCGCGTGTGGCGCGCCCTCCATCGTGAATCCTGCGACAGGTTCCCGGTATTCACGAGTGCCACGCCACAATTCTTGGCAGCCATTCTCGGCACGGGATCCCGTGCACCAACACCGAGGGAGTCTTGGCAACATTGCATCGATTTGCATCTCGATGTGGTGCAAGCGGGTCACCCGTCGTTTTACCCAGTGCGCGTCATGGAGCTAGAAAACGGCGATAAGTACGTTGACAGGATGAACAGGACCCACGTGATCGCCGGGTATTATGACGAGTTTTGCGAGCCTTTTGCCTTGGAATCGGAAGCCAAGGGTGATCCCGAAGAGATCAAGGATTCGTGGGACGCATTCGAGTTTCCAGATCCGCATGATGATGCTTGGTTCACGGGAATGAGGGAAATCACGCATGCTAATCGTCAATTGCAAGATCCACTCAGCATCTGGGGGGTCATCAACGGGCCGTTGGAACCGACGTGGCAGCTCATAGGAGATAGCTGGACCTTCTTCTTTATCATGGCACGAAGGAATGAACAACTTGCCAGGGAGATCTTGGATCGCACCTGTGAATATTGCATCGAAGCTGGAAAAGCAATGATCGAACATGGTGCTGATGCCATCCGTATAGGAGATGATTATGCCCTCAATGATGGATTGATGGTCCACCCGGAACGCTGGAAATCCTTGATTTATCCTGCACATGTCAAACTAGTGCAAGGATTGAAGAAATTCGCCGGCAGTGATTATCCCGTGATCTTGCATTCCGATGGAAACATCACTAGCATCATCCCGTGGCTGCTGCAAGGGGGTATCGACGCGTTGAATCCCATCCAACCTGGTGCTCTCGATTTCCAGGAAATCATGGAAAAATGGGGAAACCATTTTGCCCTGGCTGGTGCATTCGACCTGCGGTTCTTCTTGGAACCACCAGTGGAACCCACCTTCACCCGCTTGCACGAGGAAGTCGAACGGCTAATGGGAATAGCGTTAGCCTTCCATGGTGAACCCACGGGATTCTGCATTGGACCAAGTCACCAAGTCCAGCCTGCATCGTATCCCATCACCTTCACGCGCTGGGTAGAATGCGTGCATCAATTGAATCGGAAGATCGAGGAAATTCAATGAAGGAACAAATTAAATATGGCGATGATGTCCTTGAAATCGAGCTACCGGATGACATTATAGTGGATCGCGTTGCACCTGCAAGCCATGGAGGGGCAAAAGCGTGTCATTCTCTCAGGGATGATCACGCTGAGGATACTTATGAATATCTTTACGGGAAGATCCACCAAGCACTCATTCATGCATCCACACGTATCGAAAAATGCGGGAAAATCGTCATAGCATGCGATGATAACACCAGGGTTACTCCCGTCAAGCAACTTGTTCCACCGATCATTGATTTCGCGGATGCACGTGGTATTCCCGCCGAGATCATCATTGCAGGTGGAAGCCATAGGAAAATGACTCGGATGGAGAGGGAGAAGAAATTTGACAAGGCAATCATGGATAGAGTCGAGATAATGGATCACGAATGGAAGGAGGAAGCCGTGTTTTCCAATGTTGGCACCATTCATGCAGGTGATGAAAGCATTCCTCTCCTCCTCAACAGGATTGCTTGTAATCATGATTCCTTCCTCATGGGAATTGGCAACATCGTGCCACATAGCGTTGCAGGCTTTTCGGGAGGGTATAAGATATTGCTCCCGGGATTGAGTTGCGAGGAAACCGTGCGATGGGTCCATTACTTGATTTCCAAGTTTCCATCAGAAGCAATCCTTGGAATTGCCGATAATCCAGTTCGCCGCACCATCAACTCAGTTCACCAGCACAGGAAAATAGATCTCTTGGTGAATACGGTACTCGATGGATCATCACGCGTGGTCTCGCTCTGCCTTGGAAATCCCATCACCGCACAAGCACAAGGTGCATCAATATCGAGGAGGGTGCATGGCGTGCCGGTCAATACACCCGGGGATATCGTCATCACCGATAGCGTTCCCGAAAGCGTGGATTTCTGGGTGGTTGCGAAGGCAGTGACCAACACGAAGGCATTTACAAGGAAGGGAGGGCATCTCATTGTTTTCGGACCCTGTGACGAGGGTTTATCTCCCATGCATGGCGACGCCTTGAAGCGGATGGGATATGATGCTCCAAGGAATATCAGGTCCAGGGTAAAGGGCGGCGATATCCCGCGGGAATTTCTCCTTGAAGCCTCTCATGCCTGCCAAGTTGGTGAGGTGATGGAACATTGCCACCTTCACCTCGTGGCAAGCGGGCTCGATGTCGATGCAATGGCGTCCATCGGGTTGCATGTTATCACGCCAGCACGGGCTTCATCATTTGTCAGGGAGTTGATAGAGATCACGAGGAATGAAGTAACGGGGAGGAAGCCAAGAGTTAAAATAATTCACCGTGGGGCTGAAATACTCCCTCTTCAATGATTAGCTGGTGAAATGCTATGTTCGAGAAGGTTACAAGCTCCATATACTTGGTTGGCTCCGGGAACTTATCTGGGCAGGGAGACTGCATGGTGTACGGGATCGGTGTGAATGATGGAATCTGCTTGGTCGACGCCGGCACGAGGTATGCGGGAAAAATCATGGAAAATATCACGCAAACACCACTAGTGAAAGGAGATGGGGGTGAAGGGGAAGCAATCATCACCCATCTTATCTTGACCCATGCACATTACGATCACGCGGGAGCAGCAAACCAGTTCAAGAAATTATTCCCTTCCATGGAAATTATCGCACACCAAGATGACTTGCCAGCAATTCAAGGTGCCCCAGGAACCGAAAAAATTACAGCTGAATCATGGTACGGCGCCAAGTATATACCCGTAACCGTGGATATCGTATTATCAAAAAACAGCACGATGTTGCACGCGGGGAGCAAGAAAATAACAGCATTGCATACGCCAGGGCACACGCCAGGTTCCATTTCCTTGCTGGTAGATGATGATGAAAAGAAGGTACTATTTGGCCAGGACATTCACGGCCCCTTCATGGACGAGTTCAACTCCTCAATCAAGGATTGGGGGGATTCCATGAAGATGTTGCTGGAGCTAGACGCCGATATCCTGTGCGAAGGACACTTTGGCATCTACCGGGGCAGGGATGCGGTGAAAGATTTCATTTCCTCACACCTTCGAAAGCATGGTTTCTGAATCCCAAATCGCCACGTGGTAATCATCCATCGCACCATTGAATTATCCTGCCTAAAATTGCAACAAGGGCAATAATTGGGTTTTCCCCGGGATGATAGCCGTGAGGTTCACGGGAACACTTGGATTGGACATCCAAGGCGATATGCTCGTTCCCGTGTTCATGTCGGCGAATCCCTTACCGTGCTTGGATATAACCATCGCACGAAAGGATAAAAAATATGAGGACTTGTAGATGGAAACGTTCAGCCATCATGGACAAGATCTTTCAAATCCTGTTTCTCGATTTGAGTAAGATCGGCATTGTCCGATATTTCCGCAAGGATGGAAGGATTATCCTTCCTCTCCTTTAATATCTTGTTTCTCAATCGATCGTAATCAAACATTCATGTCACCAAGTATTTCGCAGGTAATGGAATCGGGAAAATGTGATTGTTCCCATTCTAAATATGGGAAGCCTTCCTTTTAATCAATTCCATAAAATCCTCCGAGCATTCGAGGAAAAAGGGCAGTATAATGCAATTTCGAAAAAGACCGTGAAATTGCTGGTAGCATTCCCGATACACATTCATAATAAATGCGCGTCCTGAATATCAACCTTGGAACCAGAAATAGGGAGAGTCATGATCTCCCCGTTATCAAGAAGGGAACGCGAGAAACTACAGTGGCAGCGTGAGATATTGGATGCGGCACAGCACCGATGCTTGAATCAGAATTTCGATGAGTTGTCAATGCTGGATATCGCTAATAATGTGGAGCTTTACAAAGCAACCTTGTACCTCCATTTTCACAATAAGCCATCGCTAATCTTCTCGGTTATGATCGAGAGCCTGAAAATGCTGGGCAATCAATTAAGGGAGGCAGTCAATTAAGGTACCAATGGCTTGTATAAGCTCATCAGTGTTCTTTAATCCATCCACGCGAGCATGGGAAGTCATGAAGACTACTACCGGCCTAACCTATCCGCCAAGGCACCCCGGTTTTCAAGCATGTTCCAAGAAGATATTGGCGGGAGACCAGGTATGGAAAATGCTACCAAGTATATCGAATTGACCCGGGAGTTGTTTTCCATCCTCATGGACGTGGCTGTCACGGGTATCAAGAACGGCGCCTTGGGGAGAGATCCCCGAATACCAGATGCTCTTGGACATGCTTGAACTACCACGCCCTAAACTAAACTAAAGGGACGGGTTTTCTCTCGCAAGACGGATAAAATTTCCTAAGAGCAATGCATTCGTCATTCGATCAACCTGCTCCTCAAGGGCATTGGAAGTGCAGGGAAGACCAAGAATGCATGAACCACCATTTATTACTTCATGAGCCTAGGATCATTCATGACTCCTGACATGAGATGCAAGATATGCGGAGCAACAAGTAGCAGCGGTGGATTTGAAACATGCTGCGTGTGCAATTCCACGATATGCGACCAGTGCGCAGTAAAATGTGATGGATGCAAGAACCTGTATTGCATCAACAAGTGTGGGACTGATTTCTTGGACGAGGAATCCTACCATCATTGCTTCAATTGCAAGTAATCAAAGAACCCGGGTTACGTGCATGAAAACGGGTACTTCCAAGATCCGAAAATCCCTTTGCATTTCAACTATTGCTTATCCAACTAGGGATTAAAGACTTTTCAGGTGATTCTGAAGATATTCATCAGAACCCGCTTGAAACGCTCGAATCCCTTGAATTCCTTTCCCAAGTCTGGCATCATGTCATTTACATGCTCGGCCTTCTCTTGGGAAGCAACCAGTGGTTCGATGGTTATCTTGACCCTGGTACCCTCGTATTTTTCTGCCACTTTTTGTAACTCGCGGTTCAGGAAAACGAGTTTTTTATCTTCCTCGTCACCGATGACGTATAGATTATCCTTCACGCGGTTCCAGTAAGCCGTGATCTCCCCGTCTTCGTTAGCCATGTTCTTCACGTTCAATGCTACCAAGAATCCGTCGTATTCGGTTTTCTTAAAACGATTTCGCATTTCCATCACCTCCTCAATGCCCTGGGATTCCTATAAAAGAGCTCCTCGTCTGCCGGTATCTCGAGATCGAAATCTGTCTCATCCATCAACCGCCTGAAGAGTTCTATTTTCTTGAGGATCTTTTCCTTGAAATACAGCATCATGGTGAAAAGGATCACCACCCGGTAGAACACCCTGTCCTCGTACAGCTCCTCATCCAAGAAGTGTACCAAGATCTTTCCCCCGATATTCAAGACCTTCTGATCGATGCGACCCACGATGCGCCCATCTCGCTCCTTGATCATCCAGTCGCTCCCAATGGTGATCCGTTTCTCGTCGAAGGTATATATCTCCCATCGATCGTGTTTTTGACTCTTCATAGCAAACGTGAAGATCTCTCCGATTTTCGGGAGCTTGGTATGTTCTTTCTGCAGGTTCACGATGTACTCGTAACGAGGGATCACGAGCTTGAACGATGGGAGCGTATCATTAGCACCAATACTACTGCTAAGGGATTCCACGATCATTTCTTCAATCGTGCCGATATGGGATACGGATTTCGAGTTAAACCATTTCAAGATCAGTCGCTTGCGGCCGTAGTCTTCAAGGCGCACGTCATCCCAGTTATCCGTGTCATATCCAAACATGCCATCTGGTTTCCCCTCATCCCTAATTGCACCCACCAGCTCCAAGTTCCGAGTGAAGGCACGGTTTTTCGCCATGAATCGTTCTTTTTGATAGATGCCTATCTCCACGCCATGGAGGTTCGTAAGCCAGAAATCGACTTCCACCGTTTTCAAGAACCCAAATTTTTGCTCCAAGCCAGACGTGTTGGCTTTTCTTGGGTCTTTCTTGGAGGAGAGATCTGGAACTTTATCGAAAATTTTCTTGGCAAGAGCAGATTCCAGTTCTTCTATGGAGAGGTCACCAAAATCGCGCCTAACACTTCCCGATTTCCCTTCATTGCCATCATCCGAAACGTGGTCCTTCTCCGGGTGGGACATGGTGATGTGAGTTGCAAGCCGTTTGTAGCGCTTCCCGCAATATGGGCACGTTTCTCTCTCGTCACTCATTCATCTATCCCTCCGTGATGTTTCATGAATTATTATGTGGCACCGTAACCTAAAAAGCTTCCCTCAGGCACCCCGGGAAGCCAAACCTTTATTAGAGAAAAAAATGAATACTATCATGGCAGGACACGGAGCACATGCAGGCTAATATCCCGACCTCTTCGAGACTCTCCCGCGATTGAAAATTGAAGAAAATCCCCTTATACCAATACTCCTTTTTGATAGGAATCTCGGGGTCGGGTGGTCCTGCCTTTACCGTCCCTGTTAATCTTCCGGGGCGTATATAAGCCCCCACTCGATATGAACATCATGATGTGCCCCTTCCACTTCCTTGACGAACTCGAGCAGGGCTTCCAACGGGGAGCGTTGTTTTCAACGCCCGTGGATCAAGCCATCGATGAAGAGAAAGTGAACAGCTTCGCAGGTGATGTTGCTGAATATAATAAGCAAGTGAATCTCGCTTTGAAGGAATATGCGAAGATCGATTACCACGTTGATCCGGAAAGTAAAATCCTTGCAAAAGCAGTGATCAAATATGCTTGCGACTTTCTTGAGTTATTGATTGCTATCATCAAAAACCTTGATGCATCGAAGGTGATGAATGAAGATCTTGAAGAGAAATTTCACCTGCTGCATGGCGTCATCATGAACAAGGATATCCTGATCAACGCTGTCCACGTGCCTTCCGCCAGGGACGAGCTACGTGCATTCCATGACCAGAGCGTGCGTGATGGGTTAGAATCGATGCTTTCAAAACAATTAAGTGAAAGGAAGAACAGGGATTCGTGAATGAACATGGTGCAAGTTGATCATTTCGCGTTCCACGTCCATGACATGGACGCATCGATTGCATTCTACAGGGATATCGTTGGCTTGAAATTGCTATCACGGGATATCGACGAGGATCACGCGGAGGAATTCGCCTTCATGGAATTAGATGGGGGCAACTTGGAATTGCTTGCCAATCGCGGAGAAAAGGGAAGCACCAGTGGAGATACCAAGGGAAAGGAGAGTAATGGTGCCCACTTGGCTTTCTCAACTAATGATATCGATGCAGTCGTGATGGATTTGAGGGAAAAGGGTGTTGATGATATAGAGGGACCCTTCACCATCACGAAAAAGGTAAAATGGCTTTACTTCAAGGATCCAGATGGCAACATGCTCGAGTACGTGCAATGGATGGATGAATGAAAGAAGGAAACGGTGATTTGATGGAGCGGGTCATGAAACTTCCAAGCACTTCCACAGTAACCACGTGCCTCGCTCGTGGTAGGGCGTGAAGGCACCACCATGCATGGCAAGAATCCTGTCCCTGTCCCGTTCCTTTACATGGAATCCCATGGCGAGGTAGAAGTGCAACGCCCATGGTGCACCTGGATTCACGAATAAGCCGAGATTGCTCATGGAATGCTCCAAGGCTTGGTTCTCCA